>JBHLNT010000168.1:0-9259 GCA_048941265.1 Promethearchaeota archaeon | reverse complement strand
ATTGTTATATGTGTTAAAAGTTTTTTTAAAAGATTGACATCTACCTTATCAATAGTATCTTCTTTAGTATGAGCATATTTGAAGGATTGTTTATCTAAAACGCCAAATCCTCCGATACCTTTATCGGCAAAAATATACGCATCACTACGAGATAATCTAATTCTCTTAGGCATATGGTACGTAACTGTAAAATCCTTTGTATTTCTAAAAAAAAATTCGCCTCTCTCATCTGTTATAACATCTATCGATCTTCCAATAGTATCGAAGTTAAGCATAAATGTTTTTGCTTTATCGAGATGTTTGACTTTATTATAGAGGTGTCGAGCTCCAATCGTGCCATTCTCTTCAGCTCCTGTAAATAAAAACCATAAATTATAATTATTTAATCGAAATTTGAAATCTGAATAATAATGCAATAGCTCCAAAACACATACTACTCCGGAAGCATTATCTATTGCTCCGGGAGATTCATTATTGTTGGTATTTAAACAAAGAGCAATTGTTACAATAAAATTTAATGATAACGGAATAGCACCTATGATAAGGAACCAGAATGCATATTGAATAAAAATAAAAATTCTTAATATAAAGATAACCACGCAACATATCGAGGAATATATCCACAATTCAAAGAAAAACACTCGGAACTTCATTGGTAACCGCTGCCCCTTTGTATCGAGATGGCAAAGAAACAATAAGTTCCCCCTTTCATTATCTTGTTCCATATTGTCATATTCATTTATAGTATTTTCGGAACTACCAAGCAGTTTCACAAATAAATTTTGAGATTCTCTTTTCTTTCCTATTCTAATCTTCTCAGGTTTTCTGGTAATAATTAAAACGGGGATAAAAATTGCAAATATTACTATTAAATTTATGATCGTAAACATAAAGGCAATATATAAATAGAGGAGAAATAAAGTCCAAAAAGTTAATAAAAACACAATTTTCTGATAAATAAGAGGATAAAAGGTGGTAAATGAAAACTCTTGAACTGAGGGCTCTAAATTTAAATTCTCTATTTTTTCTTTTACAATGTTAAACGCTTTTTTCTCGCCTTCCGTTCCACTTAATCGGGGAAAAGTTAGCATCTCTAAATTTTGTTTCATTCGGGTTTCATCAATCATTAGTCCAAAGAGCCTAAAAGTTTCAAATAAAGTATTTTTATTAAACTAAACTGTATTCTATTAAAATTAATTATTAACTTTAATTTTATTACATTTATAATATAAAAATTTGAAACTGAATTAAGTATGAAGACAACAATATTTTATTATTCTGGTACAGGTAATTCTCTAAAGATCGCAAGGGATATTTCGGCTGAGTTAGAAAATTCTGAACTTATTCCAATCGCAAAATTGTGGGAACAAAATATTATTATTCCTCAATCTGAAAAAATTGGACTGGTATTTCCCCTTTATTTTATGGGATGTCCCTCAATTATCTTTGAATTCCTTACTAAATTAGAACTTAATAAAGTAAATTATATTTTCGCTGTAGCAACGAGTCATCACGGTAGTTCTGGAGCAACATTATACCAAATAAATAAAATTTTGAAAAAAAAATCCAAATCTCTCAATGCCGGATTTTCAATCAGAATGCCCGGTAATTATATACCAATGTATGATATTGCCTCTAAGGAAAGCCATAAAAGAGATTTTGAACAAGCAAAAGAAAAAATTGAAAAATTAGTTGATATCATAAGTGTAAATGGAAATAAAATAGATAAAAAGTTTTTACCTTTTATTGGAAGCTTTTTCAATAAAATATTCAATAAGAATGTTAATAAAAGTGATAATAATTTTTATGCTGATGAAAAATGCAATTCCTGCGAAATATGTGAAAAAATCTGCCCAGTCAACAATATTAGAATTGTAGATGGAAAACCAGAATGGCAGCATAGATGTCAGCGGTGTTTAGCATGTATTCATTTTTGCCCTCAAGAGGCAATTCAATACGGTAAGAAAACGGTAAATAGAAAAAGATATCATCATCCTGAGATTACGGTTAATGATATAATAAACCAAAACTAATCATAATTGGTATTTTTTTAAAATAATCCCAAACTACCAGTGTTTCTCTCCTTCTAGTAATTCATTATCCTCTTCAAAACCTTCTATTTTCCCTTTTTCTTTTTTTAGCTGAAGTTCTTTTTCCCATTTATCATCAGAACCTAAAACAACTTCTATTCCCATATTTTTTATTGAATTAATGATATCTTTCTTATGTAAACATTTTGGAAAAGGAGTTTCCTTTAAAACACATGATGCTACATGAATTACATCAACACCAATCTCCTCTTTTAAATTTCTCACTAACCTGAAAATTCTTCTTCCAGGACATCCTCCACATGAAAAAAAGCCTACTAATTTCGCATTTTTATCATAATCTTTAAAAGTATGTTTACGATCTGAAAAAGAAGTAATACATGATGTTCCAGGGCATGATTCTTGCGTTCTTTCGCATCTAACTATGGCTACTTTCTTAATCTTATTCTCAGACATTATAATTACCATATATGGAATTATCTTTATGAACTATATCATTAATAGCAATAAATTTAATCTAAATAAAACTATTATTTTTATATTTTAAAAAAAGCACCAAATTTCGCAGAACTTACAATTTTTCTGTAAATATCTAAGAATCCTGATGTAACATTTGGTTCTGGTATTACCCATTTGCTAAGCCTTTCTTTTATATCATTATCTGAAATCAGCAGATTCAATGTGCGATTATCAAGATCAATTTCGATCATGTCTCCCTCTTGGATTATCGCAATTGGACCCCCTTCAATAGCTTCAGGGCAGACATGACCTATACACGGACCTCGTGTTGCTCCGGAATAACGTCCGTCAGTTATCATTGCCACTGAATCACCCAATCCCATTCCCACTAACATCGCAGCTGGAATTGATAATTCTCTCATCCCAGGCGAACCTCTTGGACCCTCATAACGAATCACTAATACATCACCCTCCTTTACTTTTCCAGTCATAAGTGCCTCTCTTACTTCTTCTTCACTTTCAAACACCTTTGCAGGACCCTTGTGGTGCCTCATTTTTGGATTAACAGCACTTTGTTTTATTATTGCTCCTTCGGGAGCCAGATTACCTTTTAGTACAGCGATTCCTCCTTCTTTTGAGATTGCGTCTTCTATGTTTCTAATTATTTGATAATCATGAATTTCAATTAGTTCTAAGTATTCTTTTAGGGTAATTCCAAGAACAGTTAAAGTCGATAATTCCAAAAGTTTTGCTAATTTCTTCATTAAAACTTTTACACCACCTGCCTCGTGAAATTCCGTGAGATTATATTCAGAAGCCGGCTTAAATTTCGCTAATAGGGGTACTGATTTGCTTAGTAGATCGAAATCAAAATGATTTAAATTACCCCCAATTTCATGTGATAATGCACACATATGTAAAATCATATTTGTTGAGCCTCCAAATGAGAGAGCCACTTTAATCGCATTTTCAATAGAATCTTGTGTAATAAGATCTAAAGCTCTAATATTATCTTTGACTAATTCCATCATAATCTTGCCAGTTTCTCTGCATAATTCTTCCCTTTCTTTACTAATAGCACTCATCGTAGCACAATCTGGTAAAGAAAGCCCCATAGCTTCAACGATGCAGGCCATGGTATTCGCAGTACCCATCATATTGCACGCTCCAGCTGAACAACACGTCTGAGACTCAATAAGATAAAATTCTTCTTCAGTTATCTTACCGGCTTTGTATTCTCCAATTGCCTCTTTAATATCACTTGTAACAAATGTTTTTCCCTTCAGAGGGCCATTTTCAAAGATTTTCGGTTCCATAATCCCCCCTGTTAAAAAAATCGTTGGGATATTACATCTTGCCGCAGCTAATAACATGCCCGGAATGATTTTATCGCAAGAACAAAGCATCACCATTCCGTCAAAATCGTATGCTTTTATAGTACACTCTACAGATGCAGCAATAATTTCTCTCGAGGGGAGGATATACTTGGAATAGCTCCCAGAATTCGCAATTCCATCACATGAGCCAATAGTATTAAATTCCATTGGTGTTCCCCCAGCTTTTTTGATTCCTTCTTTGACATATTCAGCCAATTTTCGTAAATGGATATGACCTGGGTTAATTTCGTTCCATGAATTTACGATTGCGATTCTAGGTTTTTCTAAATCATCATAAGTAAAGCCACAGCCAAGATATAGGGCCCTTTCATATGCCTTGCTTGGATCTAAATGATTTTTATTTGATGACATTGAGAAGAATAAAGTTATTTAATTAATGAAATTTGCCATATCAATCCAAATTTCACAAATTAACTTAAAAATTTAAACATTATAAAGGAAATCTTCAAAATAATTAAAGTAATTATGAAGAGAACTTAAAATGCCAACCGTAGAGATTGAAAAAGGGTATAAAATCAATTATTTAGATAAAGGAAAAGGGAGGAATCTTGTATATATTCATGGATATTTAGGAAGTTCTTGGCTCTATGAAGATTACGTTGAATACTTTTCTAACAAATATAGAGTGATAGCAATTGACCATCTTGGGCATGGAAAAAGTGATAAACCAGAATCAGAACCCTATGAATTGAATGATTTAGCAAATTTTGTTGATCAAACACTCTCAAAAGTCATTGGAGATGAAAAGATAATACTTCATGGCCACAGTATGGGCGTTATGATTGCCCAAATCTATGCTACTACTCCAAACTTAGCTAAAAGATTAGATGGGCTCGTATTAATGGCCACAGCTCCTGTTCTCCAAAATCCAGGGTTAGTACAGTATATTGAAGATATAAAAGCGGGAAAGATGAAAATTATAGATAAAGAAGTAGTAGAATCAATTTTTCTTAATTTATGTTTTAATCGCAAATTTCGAAAGAATAAAGAAAACAAAGCTCTAATTGACGAATTTGCAGAAAGAACACTTGAAAATAAAGAATATGTAGGATTTAAAACAATGGAATCAATCGTGAATAATTTTAATGTGGTAGATAAACTCAATGCTATTAAAGTACCAACGCTAATATTAACAGGTGATAAAGATATATTCATTCTTCCTGATGAATCTAAAAAAATGCATGAAAAAATTCCAAATTCTAAATTAGTAGTTTTCTCCCCAAATATTGGCCATATGATCAATTATGAAGCTAAAGATGAGTATATTAAAGTAATGGAAGAATTTCTTGCAAATCTTTAAACAATAAAAAAAATACAAAATAATTTTTTTTTAAATCTTATTTTTTAGAGAGGCCGTAGGATTTTTGTCCATGCAAGGGACTCCAAATTGGCAAAATGCACAACCCACCGGTGGAGCCTGTTTTCTTAATTCTCCATTAATGTAGCGATAATGCGGTTTAAGTATTGATCCTATACGTGAATTCACCTTTCGTGAAAGTTTTTGTCCGTAAAAGGAACACTCATTCTTATCATGGCCCTTTTCTGAAATAGCACCTGCAGGACACTTTTCAACACATTTTTTACAGGTTCCATTGAAAAAAAACAAGCAATTTCCATATGGCTCATCACTTTTTCGTGGAGTTATTTCTAAAGGTGCATCTGTAATGACAGATCCAATTCGAACATTACAGCCAACATCCGTAATTAATGCCTCATGCAAACTAAACGTACCTAAACCTGCCGCAAAAGCAGAGTGTCTTTCGGACCAATTTGAATAAAACCTTCCTTTCATTATGATCGTGAAATTTTTACTCAGAAGTCCTGCTACGCCATTATACCCTTTATCCTCAAGAATTTTAATTATCTGCCGGCAGGTTTCTTGTTTAAATTCATTCGCGTAATTACGCGCTACAGAATAAATTTCTGCTGGTAATATTAACCTATTTAGTTTAATAATATTTTTGCTTTCTTCTCGAATCTCATTAGAGAATGGAAATATAATTGAAATGACTCTTAGTTTTGAAGCTGAAACAGTATTTTGTCCCTCTACCTGCCATAATTCAAGTGGGGTGAAATGTTCGGGACCTACAACTTCTTTATATTTTTGATAAATAGGATCATCTCCACTCGCAACTCCAATGAGTGGATCACAAAATATTCTTCCTCCACCATAATTCTCATGGAGGCGATTGAGTTCACTGGAAGCGAAAAATGCTATTAAATTCTGCTTTAATTCTTCCATCATAATTATATCTTTTTTCTCTTCAATTAATTAAATGTTTTTATTCATGGAGATAATATTAATATATCTAATCGTTTTTATAAGAAATAATTTCAGGAAATGTATATCTATTAATTTCCTTTGATTGAAATTTTCTCTACTTCGAAAATTGCACTCACAATTTCCTTTAAAACATTTTCTTGCTCAATTTCATTGTATCCTTTCTGATCATGGATTAATTCTTCCCATATAAAAAATAATTTATTTTTGATTGGTAAGATTGCCGTTTTTCCAAATTCAAGAAAAACTTTAGATTTTTGATCTCTTGCTTTTATGATTAGAGATGAAAATTTATTTCCAAATAACTCAATTTTATTATCTAATAAATTTATGTCATTAAAATCTCCTTTATGTATTTGTTTAATACTTTTTTTAATTTGCTTGAATATAAACTTCAAAATTACATCATTGTTTTCAATAACCGAATCGTATATCGATAGGATAAGTCCTACTGACTCTATTTTTTTTTCAAAATTATTAGGAGGTTGGATATGATATTCATAATACATTTCTCCGCCCAATATATTTAACCCCTTATTTATTTTTTGGGTCTTAATTTTCCATCCGTTATCTATAAGTGGTTGAAAATATGGTAATGTAGATGGATCTAAATCTTCGATAAATATCTCTAAACCTCTAGTATATATTTTTTGAAGATTATCTAAAATATTATTTTTTATCTCTTGAAGATCTTCAAACTCTTGTTTTTTTTTCAGAAATATCTTATTAAAATATTCCTCAGGAGCAGTAGCAATAAAAGTCTTTAATTTTTGTGATTTTTTTGAAGAACTTGATTCCATTACACAATTTTTTTCAATTAGCCTCCTTAAAATTGAATATAATGTAGTTCTTTCAATAAAGGGAAGATCCTCTCTAAGTTTTCTTACTATGGAACCGGATTTTCCATATTTTAATAGATTAAAATAGATTTGAGCTTCCTCGTAATTAAGATCCATCCTTAATAATGAATTTATGAACGTAACTTCTTTATTTGCCATACTTAAATTAAGTTTTTTTATTATTTAAAATTTGTTGAAGTGTCCAGACACAATAACATTTAAATATGTTGAAGTGTTTAATCACAATAACAAAAAAGGAGATGAAGAAAAAAATGATGAAAAAACATGTTGAAAAAAGGCATAATAAGCCCCAATCCAATTTAGATTTTAAAATGATGGCAGTATGTTTTTCAATTAGAGACAAATTTAAGAATCCTATGAAAAAAGTAGAAAAAGCAGGGATTAAGACTGGTAGTTGGGTACTTGATTATGGTTGTGGTACAGGAAGCTATTCTATCGAAGCTGCGGAAGTAATTAGACCTTCTGGAAAAATTTATGCGGCCGATATTCATCCTCTCGCAATAAAAAAAGTGAAAAAAAAAGCTGCTAAAAAAGGATTAACTAATTTAAATACAATTCTTACCGATTGTAAAACAGATTTAGAAGATAACTCCATTGATGTGGTTATCTGTTTTGATACTTTACACGCTCTTAAAAATTTAAAAGAGAATCTAAAAGAATTTCATCGAGTTTTAAAGCCTAATGCCATCCTTTCGGTAGATGACCATCATTCTGAAGAACATGAAATAATATCAAAAATACAAGAGAATGGGCTCTTTAATTTGTTGGAGAAAAGAGATAAAATTCTCAATTTCATTAAGATAAAATCATCATAAAGGAAGGATCTTAAATGAAGCTGCAACAAAATAGTTCAATGGAAAATCAATTGGATTATTCTAAATATTTTCTTCAGTTTGATAATGCTCTTTTAGTTGGCTTTTTGATTCTTGGAGTGGTTGTAATCGGATTAACTGCATTTCTTTTAATTCGGCAACGTAAACTAACAATAAAGAAAAAGATTATTTTGTTGTCTATTTCTGTAGTATATGGGGGATTTATATTAGGCGGATTTCCAAACGTAGTCTTTTTAGCGGGTATGACTTTTCTATTGTTAGGATTGTCTTTAATTTTTAGTAGAATCTTTTGCGGCTATGTATGCCCTTTAGGTGCTACTCAAGAATTATTATCAATGATTCGATTTAAACCTGAATTGGATTACGATAGAGAATTGGTAAAATCAAGAAAAATGATACGCTGGATCTTATTTATTGTATTTTTTGTATTCATTTTTGTATTTATATTTAACTTTGGCATCAATATCGAATACTTTATCAATCCTGTGTATGGATTCCTTATTTTTTGGTATCCAACTAATCTTTTACTATTAATTCCACTGAGTCTATTAATCATCGTAATGATAGCAAGTATTTTCGTTTATAGACCTTTTTGCCGATATATTTGTCCTTTTGGCGCACTTGCAAGCGTAGTAGGAAGATTTAGCCCATTTAAGATACGACGATCCGAAGCATGTTTAAATTGTAGGTTATGTGAAAAAATTTGCCCAACTTTAGAGGGATTTAAAGAAAGTCATAAAGGAGAATGTTATTTATGTTATAGATGCGTTGAATTCTGCAAAAATGAGATGTTCATTGATACTCAGAAGCTTGCGCAGATAAAGAGACTTCTTACAACCTATTCTATGAATCATGATGAAATATCAAGTGCCAATTATTTCGATATAATTATGAAAAATATGATTCGATTATTTATTCCTTACAAACGGATGGAAACCTTTGATGAATTTATAGATGCTTTAGAAGCTAAGAAAGATTTCTCTGTAGAAGCTGTTCAAAGTATTATCGTTAGATTAAGAGAACTCTTTGCTGATGATATAAAAACCCTTGATCGAAAAAAGTATAAAGATTGGATAAATCAAAACGAATCAAAATGGAAAAAAAAAGTTGATTCTTTCCAAAAAGATAAGTTATATTATTGTTTAGTAAAAAAATCCATATGAAGAATTATATCAAGAATTTTTTATTAAAAGAAATGATTTTTTAATGATTGTGTTAGATCGTTCTAGATATATAAATTTTTTTATGGAGTCACAAGTTAAAGATTAAGGATTTTATGGATATACAAATTAATAAAGTATATCCAAAAGTCAGTAAAGAGTTTAAATATGAAAGTTGATAACTTTTTCTCAAATTTGATCATTTAATTTAATTTCTGTTG
>JBHLNT010000167.1:0-9310 GCA_048941265.1 Promethearchaeota archaeon | reverse complement strand
GACTATACCCAATGGTATATTATAAATGGTCCTGATTCAGAAAATCAGAGTTTTCCAAGTGGTCATTCTGCTTATTCTTGGTTATTTTTGCCCTTTCTAGTTTTAATAAAAAATGAAAAAATGAAAAAACCTATTAAAGCATTAATTTTAATATCTGTAATTGGGTATGGATTGTTTATTTCCATGTCAAGGGTTATTTTAGGAGGGCATTATTTTTCTGATATTCTCTTTTCTACTGGAATTGCCTCTGTGTTAACTATTCTTTTTTATAAGAAGTTCTATCCAGAAGATATCAAAATTATAAAAGAAATTGGAACTCCTAAAAGATATCTGATCATAGAAAATGAAAAATTAAATATCGCATATTCAAAATCAAAAGGAAAATGGGGAAAATTAATTTTTAATGAAGAAAAGGATTATCCCCGGACTCGTTATTACACTCGTGAGAAAATTAAAACCTGATCGTAATAAATAAATTGATTGATAAAAAGTGTTAAATAAAATTTAAAAAAAAAAAGATCCATAAAAAAAAAGAAAGGTTTTATGAAACAATCAAAAATCATTTCAGCCATAGTACAAATATCATTATTTATATATGATAAAAAAAGCGGAAAATTTTGGAAATGGTTTAATTCATATAAAGAAGCAACAAATTATTCCCCTACAATATAATTTTTAAATAGATAAAACTTTAGCAATTTTTAATTTTTTTTTTATGATTCAAAGTTTTAATAACCAATTTAAATAGTTATTATATAAATATTAATGATTAAATATACATTGATTAATATAGAAAAGAAAATTTATACATAAATTTTGTTTTAATTACTTTTATAATTTAAGTTAATAATACAAACAACAAGAGGAAAATGGCAGAAATTAAAGAAAAAATTGAAAAATCTAAGGAAATGGAAAGATATGAAAGAGAGACAGGTAAACAAGCAATATGGCGTGACCAGATAACAGAAGGATTTAAAAATTGGCAAAAGGGAAAAAAACCTAAGGAACGGATAAATATTCTGGTTTCTAAAGAGAAAAAAGAAAGATGGAAAAAGTTGGCAGATGATAATCATATTTCCACTCTTTCAAAACTAATTAAAGAATCTGTCGAATTCTATGTTAATTCAAAATTGAGATTCAAAAAATTAGAAGATTTTTCGAAAGTATCCCATAAATTCAAAGAGGAATTAAGTTCTATTAAGGGATTTTCACAAATCTTAATAGAAGAATATAAAGACGAATTAAGTTGGGATATCTTATTAAAGTTAAAAGAAATTTTTGATAAAAGTATAAATATGGAAAAGTTGTTGATAAAAATCTTAGAGGAACAGGATGATGACAAGGCTAAATATGATGTTTTAATAATAGATGATGACAGTTCAACTGTTTATTTGATTTCAGAATATTTCAAGAAAAAAGGTTATTCCTATAAATCAACTGGATTAGGAAATGAAGTAATTCAATTACTTGAAAAAAATACTCCTAAATTGATCTTAATAGATATTCTCTTACCAGATAGTGATGGTTATGAGATATGCAAATTAATAAAGGCAAATGACAGGTTCAAAAACATACCAATTTATTATATCACAGCTGTTCCTGAATCCGAGGTCAAAGAAAATCTAAGAAATACAGGAGCTGATGGTTATTTTCTCAAACCATTTGATATGACTCAATTTAATGTATTATTAACATTTTTATAGATAATTTAACCAAAATAAATAATATGAATTCAACATTTTTGTAAATTAAAATGACGGACTATGAATTATTGGATTTAAATACAATGTTGATAGGAATGATAGCATTTTTTATACTTATTTTAATTATTCATAGCAAAATAGAATTTAGTAGATATGTACCTGGTTTGATGTGTATCATAGTGGTTTTTATCGTGCAAGTATTTGAAAATGAACTTTATTTAGAAATTTTTGATTTTATAGAAAATATTGCCATCCTATCTGGAGCCATATTACTTTTTATAGCAACTCTGTTAGAATATTATGCATTAAAAGGAAAATAAAGATAGATAAGTATTGATAATTCTGGAATCAAAATAATGATTTATAGCATGAATATTAATGAATTAGTTGAAGGAATTGTAAATTTACTAGCAATAATGTTCTTTATTGGTGGGTTTGGATTTAGCATTCTAATTTATAGAAAAAAAAAATCAGCTACTAAGCTGCTACAAATAATCTTGTTCTTTATAGGATCTTTTTATTCTTTAGGAGAAATTCTGGAAGTCTTTACTACTTGGTATCAAGCTGAGGAATTTAGTGATATTTATGAACTATTTTTAGCGATAATTTTATTGATAATAGGAATAACTGCATTTTTTGAGCATAAAATACGAGAATCTGAACAAAAATTATATAAACAAAAGATTGAGGAAAATGTGATTAAAGAGCAAGTACAAAAATTGAAAGAAATTGATCAAATCAGAAGTGATTTAGTTAGAAGAACCTCTCATGAATTAAAGACACCCTTAATATCCATATATACATCGTCTAAATATCTTTTAGATACCTATAAAGATGAATTAAATGAGGAAATTCTAAAGCTCATTAACGTAATAAATAGAGGAGGAACTAGACTAAAAAAAATGACTGAAAATTTGCTTGATGCCTACGATCTTGAATCTAGTAGAATAGAACTAAGGAAAGAGCAAATAAATATAACAAAAACCATTAAAGAGTGTATCAATGATTTTGAATTGTCATTTAAAGAAAGGCAACTCTTTTTAAAAACTGATCTTGATGAAGATATCTATATAAATATTGATAAGATTAGAATTGAAAATGCAATCTTGAATTTATTGTCGAATGCGATAAAGAATACACCTCCAAATGGTATTATATACGTTGGTTTGAGTAAAGATAAAACTAATATTGATCTAATAATAAAAGATACCGGAATTGGTTTTACTGAAGCTGAAAAAGATATTGCATTTAAAAAATTTGGTAAAATTGAAAGAAAAATACAAGGGAAAGATATTATTACTGAAGGATCAGGGCTCGGATTATTTATCTCTAATGAAATTGTTAAATTACATAATGGTAAAATCTTACTTGAATCTGAAGGAAGAGATAAAGGTTCAACTTTTATAATAAGATTACCAATATAGAAAGAAGAGAAACCTGTTCATTTTTAAGGAATTATATAATCATAATAATTAACTTAATTTATTTACTATCTTGTTAAAACCTTGAATAATCATTAATATTACAATTTTATATTCTTCATCTGATAAATTAACTTCTATTAGCCTTTGTTGGGTAATTAATAATTTCTCAAGCTTCCTACAATTCTTTTTAATTATTTTTCTTTCCTGTCTTTTTTTAGCTTTAATAAGACATTGGTTTAAAAACACGATCTCACTTATAAACAGCTGAATTAACTTTTCTCTATCATTTTGAAAAAATTCTTTAAACTCCCATTTATATAAATGACTCATTATTAAAAATCTCCATAAATTTTTATTTACTTAAAAAAGATTTATATTGGTTGAGATAAAACTCTTATATAGTCCAATTTTTATTAGTTAAAATTTTCTAAAAATTGATTATAACTTACAGATATTGTTCGAGAACTGAGAACGAAATAATAGAAATAAATCACTATTTTTAATTTTTGGAATTCTTTCTCTTAAGTAGAGATTTAAGGGTATAAATAAAGTTATAATATCAAATCTCTTAAAAATTAGGTTTTAGGGGATATTATTAAAACCTTTAATTTTGGCTTATATTCTCAAAATTTTCAAAATAAGTATCACAAAATTCTAAGCGTTTGGGGATATATTCAATTAATCTCTCAATATATATCTCAACATCATCTTCATAATCATCATTGCAATAGTTTTGTACAGTTTTAAACCATATATTTGTGTCAAGTTTTATTTCATCTTTAATTTCATCATATATTTCATATATCTTATCAAGAAGATATTCTTCTGTCCAAAGCGTATTTCGGAGTTCGATCCAACGGTTTTTACACTCCTGCCGAAATAAATCATTGTTTAGCAATCTTTTAAAAAGATTGTTATATATTTGGATAGTTTGTTCAGTATTAGCTTCAACACCATAAGAATTCCACCCATACTGACCCAAACAGCCATCATAATCACATGGAATCAAGAAAAATTGATTTGGGTAAGAGTCTCTTACAATATAATAATTTTTATTCCAAAAATCTCTATGATCAATGAAAAAATTAAAAATTAAAAAATCAATCAGGTTTATTTTGCTAAATTTGGAAAAAATACCCTCATCAGAGTCAAAAAAAGAGTCATCAGACGTGGCTGTAATTAAATAAGTGATTTCGTCTAATACTTGATCCATAATATCATAATCTTCATAATCATTAGGCCAATCTTGTTCCCATCTCCCTCGATTTTGATAATCTAAACAACATCCCCCCTTAGCTTGAAATATTAAGCTAGAATTAACATTATTCTGAGCATCATCAAGCCCAAAATGCTTTCTGTTATATCTTTCTGATAATAAATAAAGACCAATATATTCTCCATTAAAATATAAAGAAACATATTTAGAATCCACAGATACAGCAGTTGGATCGGTAGGTTCTAAACTACCCCATAAATCAGAAGCAAATTTTATTCTCATTCGTGGAAAATCTAAATATAATCCATATAAATTCCAATCATCTTCTTTTTTCATACCTAATAAAGAAAAATCATTGGATAATTTCAACCGATAACCTTTTTTGGGATAACTGGATGCTCCTGCATCGCCACCCAATATTTTAATTTTAGCTTTAACGGGTTCTATGCACATTGATTTATCATTGCATACTAATTCAATTGTACAATCCACCATATTATCATTATCAATCTCTTCCGCACATAAGATCTTTATTTCTGGAAGATTTGAATATTCACCTGGCCCTCTAACTATATAATTATAAAAGTATAGTGAGGATGCAAAAAAGATTCCTAAAAAGGAAATAATGAATAAATATCTCTTTGTTGTATTCTTTGGTTCTTTATTTCTAAATAATTCACAATCTGATTTTGATAGAGCCAATTGATTTCCATTAAAATTCTAGATTAATTCATTTTTAAGTTTTTCCATAAATGCCTAAATTATCTGTCACAACCTAAAATCTTTTAGATTCATCTTTTATAATGAGCAAATCTTCGAAAAAAATTCATATAAAAATTTTACTGTATAAAAAATTGTTATATTTTCCAGAACGTAATAGGAATAAAGTGGACAAAAATATATAAATAACTTCTCTTTTCTTAGATATGATTACAAGGATAATCAAAATAACAATAAGGTATAAGATATAAGAAATTACTAAAAAATCAGTTATGGGGTTTTTAAGTACTTTTCTTAAAAAATTTTAATAGAAATATAGAAAGTTATAAATTAAATTTTTTTCAAAAATGAAACCGCTTAATAAACTATTAATTTTAATCATATACGTATGGATAGCATTAGCAGTTGTATTTGGGATTTATGATTTAGAGATATCTAAAGCAATTGTTGATACAACTTCTACTTGGGGTACGATGGGAACAAATATAGGATTTCACGTAAGGGATGCTTTATTATTTATTGTAGTCCTAATCTTAATAGGGAGTTTTTTTACTAAGAATATTCAAAGAGATATTGGTTATTTTGCTCTCATTATAAGCTTTTTGAATTTAGTGTATTTTCATATAGACCCAGAAATGAATAGTTTATTAGCTCCAATTATTTTAATTGTATTTGTATCTAGTTTTGTAGTTTTAACCTTTAATAAAGA
Source organism: Promethearchaeota archaeon (assembly GCA_048941265.1). Lineage (GTDB taxonomy): Archaea > Asgardarchaeota > Lokiarchaeia > Sigyniarchaeales > SOKP01 > LW40-45. Next base: position 3,538 of record JBHLNT010000167.1, on the reverse strand, counting down.
TTGGAAAAATTATGTGAAAATTGCGGTAATGGTATTATTACTGTATATAAGTTTGACAGTTATTTTAGATATCACTAAAGTATTATTCGGAAGAGTTAGATATAAGTACCTCAATTCAAATTATTCAGACTATACCCAATGGTATATTATAAATGGTCCTGATTCAGAAAATCAGAGTTTTCCAAGTGGTCATTCTGCTTATTCTTGGTTATTTTTGCCCTTTCTAGTTTTAATAAAAAATGAAAAAATGAAAAAACCTATTAAAGCATTAATTTTAATATCTGTAATTGGGTATGGATTGTTTATTTCCATGTCAAGGGTTATTTTAGGAGGGCATTATTTTTCTGATATTCTCTTTTCTACTGGAATTGCCTCTGTGTTAACTATTCTTTTTTATAAGAAGTTCTATCCAGAAGATATCAAAATTATAAAAGAAATTGGAACTCCTAAAAGATATCTGATCATAGAAAATGAAAAATTAAATATCGCATATTCAAAATCAAAAGGAAAATGGGGAAAATTAATTTTTAATGAAGAAAAGGATTATCCCCGGACTCGTTATTACACTCGTGAGAAAATTAAAACCTGATCGTAATAAATAAATTGATTGATAAAAAGTGTTAAATAAAATTTAAAAAAAAAAAGATCCATAAAAAAAAAGAAAGGTTTTATGAAACAATCAAAAATCATTTCAGCCATAGTACAAATATCATTATTTATATATGATAAAAAAAGCGGAAAATTTTGGAAATGGTTTAATTCATATAAAGAAGCAACAAATTATTCCCCTACAATATAATTTTTAAATAGATAAAACTTTAGCAATTTTTAATTTTTTTTTTATGATTCAAAGTTTTAATAACCAATTTAAATAGTTATTATATAAATATTAATGATTAAATATACATTGATTAATATAGAAAAGAAAATTTATACATAAATTTTGTTTTAATTACTTTTATAATTTAAGTTAATAATACAAACAACAAGAGGAAAATGGCAGAAATTAAAGAAAAAATTGAAAAATCTAAGGAAATGGAAAGATATGAAAGAGAGACAGGTAAACAAGCAATATGGCGTGACCAGATAACAGAAGGATTTAAAAATTGGCAAAAGGGAAAAAAACCTAAGGAACGGATAAATATTCTGGTTTCTAAAGAGAAAAAAGAAAGATGGAAAAAGTTGGCAGATGATAATCATATTTCCACTCTTTCAAAACTAATTAAAGAATCTGTCGAATTCTATGTTAATTCAAAATTGAGATTCAAAAAATTAGAAGATTTTTCGAAAGTATCCCATAAATTCAAAGAGGAATTAAGTTCTATTAAGGGATTTTCACAAATCTTAATAGAAGAATATAAAGACGAATTAAGTTGGGATATCTTATTAAAGTTAAAAGAAATTTTTGATAAAAGTATAAATATGGAAAAGTTGTTGATAAAAATCTTAGAGGAACAGGATGATGACAAGGCTAAATATGATGTTTTAATAATAGATGATGACAGTTCAACTGTTTATTTGATTTCAGAATATTTCAAGAAAAAAGGTTATTCCTATAAATCAACTGGATTAGGAAATGAAGTAATTCAATTACTTGAAAAAAATACTCCTAAATTGATCTTAATAGATATTCTCTTACCAGATAGTGATGGTTATGAGATATGCAAATTAATAAAGGCAAATGACAGGTTCAAAAACATACCAATTTATTATATCACAGCTGTTCCTGAATCCGAGGTCAAAGAAAATCTAAGAAATACAGGAGCTGATGGTTATTTTCTCAAACCATTTGATATGACTCAATTTAATGTATTATTAACATTTTTATAGATAATTTAACCAAAATAAATAATATGAATTCAACATTTTTGTAAATTAAAATGACGGACTATGAATTATTGGATTTAAATACAATGTTGATAGGAATGATAGCATTTTTTATACTTATTTTAATTATTCATAGCAAAATAGAATTTAGTAGATATGTACCTGGTTTGATGTGTATCATAGTGGTTTTTATCGTGCAAGTATTTGAAAATGAACTTTATTTAGAAATTTTTGATTTTATAGAAAATATTGCCATCCTATCTGGAGCCATATTACTTTTTATAGCAACTCTGTTAGAATATTATGCATTAAAAGGAAAATAAAGATAGATAAGTATTGATAATTCTGGAATCAAAATAATGATTTATAGCATGAATATTAATGAATTAGTTGAAGGAATTGTAAATTTACTAGCAATAATGTTCTTTATTGGTGGGTTTGGATTTAGCATTCTAATTTATAGAAAAAAAAAATCAGCTACTAAGCTGCTACAAATAATCTTGTTCTTTATAGGATCTTTTTATTCTTTAGGAGAAATTCTGGAAGTCTTTACTACTTGGTATCAAGCTGAGGAATTTAGTGATATTTATGAACTATTTTTAGCGATAATTTTATTGATAATAGGAATAACTGCATTTTTTGAGCATAAAATACGAGAATCTGAACAAAAATTATATAAACAAAAGATTGAGGAAAATGTGATTAAAGAGCAAGTACAAAAATTGAAAGAAATTGATCAAATCAGAAGTGATTTAGTTAGAAGAACCTCTCATGAATTAAAGACACCCTTAATATCCATATATACATCGTCTAAATATCTTTTAGATACCTATAAAGATGAATTAAATGAGGAAATTCTAAAGCTCATTAACGTAATAAATAGAGGAGGAACTAGACTAAAAAAAATGACTGAAAATTTGCTTGATGCCTACGATCTTGAATCTAGTAGAATAGAACTAAGGAAAGAGCAAATAAATATAACAAAAACCATTAAAGAGTGTATCAATGATTTTGAATTGTCATTTAAAGAAAGGCAACTCTTTTTAAAAACTGATCTTGATGAAGATATCTATATAAATATTGATAAGATTAGAATTGAAAATGCAATCTTGAATTTATTGTCGAATGCGATAAAGAATACACCTCCAAATGGTATTATATACGTTGGTTTGAGTAAAGATAAAACTAATATTGATCTAATAATAAAAGATACCGGAATTGGTTTTACTGAAGCTGAAAAAGATATTGCATTTAAAAAATTTGGTAAAATTGAAAGAAAAATACAAGGGAAAGATATTATTACTGAAGGATCAGGGCTCGGATTATTTATCTCTAATGAAATTGTTAAATTACATAATGGTAAAATCTTACTTGAATCTGAAGGAAGAGATAAAGGTTCAACTTTTATAATAAGATTACCAATATAGAAAGAAGAGAAACCTGTTCATTTTTAAGGAATTATATAATCATAATAATTAACTTAATTTATTTACTATCTTGTTAAAACCTTGAATAATCATTAATATTACAATTTTATATTCTTCATCTGATAAATTAACTTCTATTAGCCTTTGTTGGGTAATTAATAATTTCTCAAGCTTCCTACAATTCTTTTTAATTATTTTTCTTTCCTGTCTTTTTTTAGCTTTAATAAGACATTGGTTTAAAAACACGATCTCACTTATAAACAGCTGAATTAACTTTTCTCTAT
>JBHLNT010000166.1:0-9430 GCA_048941265.1 Promethearchaeota archaeon | reverse complement strand
TTCCAGTGTTTTTCATTTTTATTGCGGTATTTAAAGAATATTACGATTTGTTTCTCAAAGATAAAAAACTTTCAGTATCAAACAAAATAGGAGCCGCTGTGGTTGTAAGTCCCGTCATAATTGGACTGCTATATTTCTTATTAGTTCTCATGATTATTAGTATGGTTATGCTCATTAGAATTTACTTGAAGAAAAGAACCCCCACATATGCATTCCTCAATATGTCAGTAATTGGCTTTTTTTTAGTTGTATTAACTTCTATTTTTCTAACTTACGAGATGGAAGGGGCACTGCCAATTAGTACGGGCATGACATTTATATCAAGCTCACTTTTAATGGCAACTCCTGTCGCTTCCTATACAGAAGTGAAATTAGAGCAGTCAAATAATAGGATAAAAGGACTCTTGAACATGGCTTCAAATGCAAGTATTAACGTGTCCAATATGGCAACTGAATTGGCAGCAAGTGCGAGTGAAGTGAATGCGTCTTCAGAGGAAATTGCTACTACGACACAAGAGGTGGCAAACGAAAGTCAAAAAGTCATGGAATCCTCAAACGCCATTGGACAGATACTACAAATCATTACTACCATATCAGATCAGACGAATCTTCTAGCATTGAACGCAAGCATCGAAGCAGGAAGAGCAGGAGAAGCCGGGAGAGGCTTCTCAGTGGTAGCTGATGAGGTTAGAAAATTAGCGGAAGAATCGAAGAAAGCTGTAATTAATAGTAATACCCAGATAAAAGAGATTTTACAAAGAATCAAAGTCGCAGCGACTTCAATGGAGGAGATTAGTGCTGCCGCCGAAGAACAAACAGCATCAATGGAAGAGATTTCGGCCACAGCGAATAAACTTGGAGCTTTAGCAGAAGAACTAAAAAATACAATGATAGAGGGTTAATGAAAATATTACCATTTTTTTTAAAATCAATTAAAAATATTATATTAAAATGGTGAGACCTATAGGATGGATAATAGCGATCTTATTCTGATGAACATTCAACAAACAATCGTGATGAGCATTGCAGTTTGCCTTTTCGCATTTGTTTTTATGAAACGTAGGGAACTAATAATATGGTTTTTTGTTTATGTTTCTTTTTTGTTAACGATTATACTTAAGATAATTGGGAGACTTTACGAAGGCTTATTCACGGCGGTTAGCCTCTTTGCTATCGTACCTGTTATGCTTATCTTTCTTGCAGTGTTCAAAGACTATTATGAAATATTTTATAAGGACAAAGGTAAAGAAACATCAATATTTAAAAAGATCAGTCCTGCCCTTGTTTTAAGTCCACTTTTCCTTATTGGTTTGCTAACTTGTTTATTAGTTCTTATGATTATCTGTAGTATTATGATGATTCGGATATACTTGGCAAAGAAATCTCCCACTTACGCATTTTTGACAGCAACAGTTATATGCTTTATAGTATATGCAATTTCTATGTTACTTCCGCAATTCGGATTAGAAAGTTCTCCAGCAATAGAATCAGGTACAACATTTATATCGTTTACCATTCTTATGACAACAGGAATCGCAGCGTTTACTGAAATGCGACTCGAAGCAACCAAAAATGAAGTTATAAAATTGTTAAATGTTGCTTCAAATACAAGTATTAACGTGGCCAATATGGCGACTGAGTTGGCTGCAAGTGCGAATGAGGTAAATGCCTCATCTGAAGAAATAGCGACAACAACGCAGGAAGTTGCAAATGAAAGCCAAAAAATCTTAAAATCATCCAATGATATTAGACAAATTTTAGAGATTATTACAAGCATTTCGGATCATACCAATTTATTGGCTTTGAATGCGAGCATTGAAGCGGGAAGAGCTGGTGAATATGGTCGAGGATTTGCTGTAGTTGCAGATGAAGTGAGAAAATTAGCTGTAGAATCCAAAAACGCAGTGAGCAGTAGTACAACAAAAGTTCAGGAAATATTAAATAAAATCCAAATTACTTCAGCTTCTATGGAGGAGATTAGTGCTGCTGCAGAAGAACAAACAGCCTCAATGGAAGAGATTTCGGCCACAGCGAATAAGCTTGGAGCTTTAGCAGAAGAACTAAAAAATACAATAATAGAGGGAAACGAATAATATAATCATTTTTTATTAAAAATCTAAAAAAAATATGGTAAAATGGTGAAAAATACAGTATGGATAAATATGAACTGATTTTGATAAATATCTTCGGAGTAATCATTATGTCTGTAGCAGTCTGCATTTTCACGTTAGTTTTTTTAAAACGTCGGAAATTAGTACTCTGGTTTTTTGTCTATATAACATTTCTAGTCTCTGTTGTTTTTAAAATAATAGGAAGAATTTATGAGGATGTTTATACTGCAACAAGCCTTATAGGAGTTATACCTATTGTGCTGATCTTTATTACGGTGTTCAAAGATTACTATGAGACATTTTTTAAAGAAAGAGGTAAGGAAGTAACAATTTTTAGGAAGATCAGTCCTGCTCTTGTTTTAAGTCCACTTTTTCTTATTGGATTGTTATCTACACTCGTAATTCTTATGATTATTTGTAGTATTATGATGATTCGGTTATACTTGATAAAAAGGACTCCCACCTACGCATTTTTGACTATGTCCGTTATATGTTTTGTAGTGTATCTTAGCTCTTTATTAATTCCTTATTTTGGATTAGAAGGTTCTCAAGCACTTGAAACGACTGTGACAACAATTTCTTTCACTATCCTTTTAGCAACAGGAATCGCTTCATTTACAGAATTAAAATTAGAAGAATCAAAAAGAAAGATTATAGAGCTTTTTAACATTGCTTCTAATACAAGCATCAATGTATCAAATATGGCAACTGAATTAGCTGCAAGTGCGAGTGAAGTAAACGCCTCATCCGAGGAAATTGCTACTACAACACAGGAGGTAGTGAACGAAAGTCAAAAGGTTATGGAATCTTCAACCAATATAGGACAAGTTCTGGAAATTATTAAAATAGTATCAGATCAAACAAATCTCTTAGCACTGAATGCGAGTATTGAAGCAGGGAGAGCAGGCGAATACGGAAGAGGGTTTGCGGTAGTAGCTGACGAGGTGCGAAAATTAGCCGAAGAATCAAAAAATGCAGTAATTAATAGTAATTCAAATATTAAAGAGATATTACATAGAATTAAAACGACTGCAGCTTCAATGGAAGAAATTAATGCGGCAGCCGAAGAACAAACTGCTTCAATGGAAGAAATATCTGCTACAGCTAATAAATTAGGAGGATTAGCAGAAGAATTAAAAAATTCGCTACATTTAGTTGAATAAAACTATTAAATAATATATTTTAAAATCAGAACCAAATAACATCAATTCCGGCCCTTAAAACACCCGGGGAGTATCTTTTTTAAGATACTCCCTATTTTTTTTATATTTTATTTAAACGTAAAAAATCTTTATATATGCAAAAAAAGTAATATTATGTAAAAAACGAATAATTACTTACATTCCCTTTGGTGATTAAGATAGCAAAAATAATTGTGAAAACTGAAGAAATGAAAAAATTCGAAAAAGAAACAGGCAAAGAAGCCATTTGGCATGGGGAAATTACAGATGCCTTTAGGAAATGGCAAAAAGGGGAAAAAGTTTATAATATAAAAAAACAGCGAATATCACTTTATGTGCCCGAAGGCGATAAGGATGAATGGGATAAATTCGCAAAGGATAATGATTATGGTAGTTTGGCTAAGCTTATAAGAAAAGCGTTAAAATTTTTTATTCAATATCAGTCGAGAGTTAACATTAATTATAATGATCAAAACATTGATCTTCTTGCTGCTCTTTCTCATGAGTTAAAAGAACCCTTAACAATTATAAAGGGATATATTCAACTTATTACTGAAAAGTATGGAGAGTCATTAGATTCCCTTGATAATAATAATATACATTCTATGTTAGAAAGCGTATTAGATCAGTGCGCCATACTTGAAGAAAGGATAGTAAGGTTAGAGAAAATTGAAAATCAAGAACCTAAGAGGGAAGAAGACCTTCTTGAATATGATATACTACTGATTGAAGATGATAATGAAACTGTAAACCTTTTAACAAATTTTTTTAAGTTAGAAGGCTATTCATGCAAAGGGGTGTTAGAAGGCCTCAAGGGTCTCGAAGAATTGAAAAGAAATAAGCCTAAATTAATTTTACTTGATATTCTCTTACCGGATATTAGCGGATATGAAGTACTTAACAAAATTAGATCTAATGATAATTTCAAAAATTTACCCGTATTTTTCTTATCAGCAATACCCGGATCTGAAGTGGAGAAAAAAGCAAATGAATTAGATGCCAACGGATATATTTTAAAACCATTTAATTTATCTGATTTTCAGAGTATTTTTAAACATTTAAAAAAATAAATCAGATTCAATGGAAATTATTGGATTTGAAAAATGAAATATAACCACTCGTGGATTATAGGTGAGAAAGTATGCCCTATCCAATAGAATAAGGAGAGCCAATATATCTCTGTTCCATAAAGAAAAAGTACAGCATAAAGGAGGCCAAAACCAAATCCTGCGATGACGTCTGTAGGAAAATGTACTCCCAAAATTAACCTGGTTATTGCCATAATTACATCTAAAATTATAAAAATCATCAAAACAATCCAACTTTGATAATAAAAAGCAATTAACATGCCAAAAAATAGAAAAAAAGCAACATGGCCACTCGGAAAAGATTTATTTTCTCTGATTAAATCATCATGTTGTGCGACGCCTTCCTTTTTTAACTTTATGAATGGTCGATTACGACTTACGAGCTTAAATCGAATTAAAATATGGATTATCACACTCTGGATCCCACCTCCTGTTATCAAACAAAAAAGACCGTAATCTTTTGTAATATAGCCATAAACTGTTAAAATAAGCCAAAATACTCCCCAAAAATATACATTGCCGAAGAAGGAAAAGATCTTAGCAAAAACTATGATCTTTTTTCTCTTTAAAGCCTCATTTTTATAAATCTTCATGAAGACTTTATGATCAAATTTTTCAATTTTAGAAATTATTTCATTGGTCAAGATTTTTCAGGATAGCTGGATGGTGTGTTTATTTGCCAATTCAGATTATAAAATTTGAAAAATTATATTTAAATCTTTTGCGAACAATAATCGTCTTTAGGTATGGAAATTTAATTATCAGTGTTAATTCCTTTAATATAGAGATAAAATTTTGAAAACTTAACCTAATCAAAAAATTTTTAAACGAGTTTCTTCTTATTATGCCTTTAGTGGACGATTGGATAACTTTTTTTACTGATGCTTCACAGTCAGCAAATCTCTTAAGAGAAGATTATGGTGTTGATTACCACGATTTTGAGGGTAAACAAAAAACAATATTACAACTACTAAACCTTCATAGAAAGAAATTCGGTAATGAAGATATAATCATTGTGAGGGTTCCTGGAAGGATAAATTTAATGGGAAGACATGTGGATCATCAAAATGGGCTCGTAAATTTAATTGCAATCGATAAAGAGATCTTTATTACTGCATCCATTAGAAAAGATTTTAAAATAGTGGCTTACAATTTTGACGCGGTTAATTTTGCTGATATCAAAATAGATTTATCGAATTTAACTTCTGAAATTTGTCATGATTGGTTAGATGTAATTAATAATGCTGATTTTATCACAAAATATAAATCACCACAAGGGAACTGGGATAATTACCTTAAGGCCGCCTATGTAAGGCTTATTAATTTATATGAGTTGAATGAAGTATATGGGGCAAACATCTGTATATTAGGAAACATACTCATCGCGGCAGGTTTGAGCAGCTCATCAGCTTTGACTGTCGGAATATTTACGGCTATTTCTATACTAAATAAATTGAATATTAAAGAAGAAGAAATGATTAATCCGTGTGCTGAAGCGGAATGGTTTGTAGGAACTCGCGGGGGATCTGCGGATCAAGTTGCTATTTTATTGGCAAAAAAAAATCAAATTGCTCATGTAAAATTATTTCCTCTTAAGATTCTTGATTGGATAGATTTTCCTAAGAACTGCGAATTATTGATTTTTAATTCTCAAATCCTTGCCGATAAATCCGGTGCTAAGAAAGATATTTTCAATGAAAAAATACTAGCATATGATATTGGATTTTATCTTATAAAAAAGAATTTTCCTCAATTTTCTTCCAAATTATTCTATTTAAGTGATATCAATCCTCAGAATTTAAAAATTAAATCATCAGATGTAATGAAGTTATTATTAGAACTTCCCGAATATATACTCTTCAAAGATGTTCCTAATATTTTAGGTAACAGATGGGATGAACTTAAGAAAAAATATCATTTTAATACGAATCCTCAAAAAATACCAATTAGAAAGGTCATAACTTATGGTATTTCCGAATGTGAAAGAAGTAAAATATTCAATCAACTTATCAAAAAGGGAGATCTAATTTCAGCCGGAGTATTAATGAACATTTCTCATAATGGAGATCGAGTTGTTAAATACGATTATAAGCAAAAATCTAAACCAATTCGATATAATAATGAAATGGATGATAATAAAATAAAAGCATATATACAATCCAATACGACTATTGATCAAATTTCTGGAGGTTATGGCTGTAGCATACCTGAAATTGATTTTATCATAGATCTCTCTCAAAATTTAGAAGGAGTATTAGGCGCTCAGCTTTCAGGAGCAGGTATGGGGGGATCTGCAATGTTATTGGTTGAAAGAGAATATTCAGAAAAAATTAAAAGCCAACTATATAAAAAGTATGAAAAACTATTTGAAAAACCATGTTTAATACACAATTGTCGACCTGTAAAAGGAATCTCAATATATAATCAAATAGAATAGCAATTTTATATTTCATTTAGTATATTTGACACGTCAAATACCGCTATATTTGATTCCTCATCAAAAAATTGCTCAAAACAATTACAACAGGGAATACCGATATTAATTTTAAATTTTTCTAACTTTTCAGATAAATAAATATTACTCACTAAATAATCCCTTATCTCTCTTTTATTTTCATCATTATAAAAAGAGACTAGGTAATCTATGTGGTTATTTGCTCCACAAACTGGGCAGTTCCCATATTTAACAACAAACTTTTGTAATTGATTCAATTCAGAAAATTTTCCCTGAATATTGTGAATAAGTTGAAAGCAATGTTCACACGGGATTCCAAAAAAGTAATTATCAGTATTTAAGCTGTCGATTGCATCATCTTTCATTTTTTCAAGTAAAATCTCTTTAAAAAAGCTATATTTTGATGAAAAGAAAATTTCTTCACAAATTTGATGATTAGAATGATTATGCTTGCAAATTGGACATTTTGAATAATAAGTTCTAAAATTTCTATATTCTTCGAGAAGCTTATTCTTAATTTTTTGGATGCATTTCTGTAAACAAACGCTCTTTACTCTCTCAAATGTTTTATGTGTTAAAAAATAATGCGTGCGATTTGCGGAGTCTAAGTATTTAAAAAGCTCGTGAGTAATATTATATTGATTAAATAACTTTAAGATAATTCTCTTAGCTTTCCCATAAAATTCTTTTTGGAGTTTCTGGTACGACTTAGAGTTGTTCATAAAGAGCTTTTCAAAATGCTCATTATGAATGCAATAATTAATCAATTCTGAAAGATTATATTCATATCTGTGCTCCAACTTTAATTTTCGAAGTTCATTAAAAATTCTAATTTTCATAAAACTAGGCATAGATTTTATTCTTGATTTTAATTTACTAAGTTTCCTCGCATAAAGTACACTTAAAAATCCTAAATTTTTTGGTAAAGATTCGATCCAAACTGTATTAATAATTTTAATATAATTAATACGAGGTAAATTCTCTCTCTCATAATTGAATAGGTCCTTTAAAAAACTTAGAGTGAGCTCATCATGCTTATTTAAATAAAGATCTTTTGCTTTTTTAGCTCTAGATATATCTAATTTTGTTATATGAGACAACATCATTATGAATTCATAGCAAAAAGACTCCCAAATGAATCTCTTCAATGAACCATAAGATAATCTTCTCCATCTCTCATAACCTAAATTAAAAATTTTTGATAAATATACTAATAGAGTTCCATTATTAAAATTATATTCATAAGTAGATGCTTTCAGATATCCCTTTTGATTAATGTGCCACTGTTGTCCTCCAACATAAAATTTTATTCCCTTTAAGGTTTCATTTAGTTTAGTAATAGCCTCACCATCAACTTTTTCTAAAATCGTGGTGACCATATTGGGCTTGACTAAATTATTAGTATCTATAAAAAAACTACAACGATCAGGATAAAAAGTCATGTTATTTGAGGGGTTATATTTTCTCATAAATTATCAGATGTAATGAATTTTCAATAAAATTGTTCTTCTAGTTTTTCTGGAAATATAGGTATGAGAAATTCATTCTCAATTAAATCATTTATTAAATAAATAATCTCATCAGTATTATAATCAAGTTTTTCTTTAGCATCATGAAGTAAATCTTCCAGATTTATTATTTTCTTTGCCTTTCGAGAGATATGCTTAGCGATATTGAATAACTTTTTAGATTCATCAAGAATTTTCTTACCTTTTGTAGACCCTAATTTATAGGGTAATTTCAAGCTTAGATGAAAGTTATCTTCTATTATATCTTCGACAGTTTTTTTAGTTATTGATTCCTGTTGGAAAATAGAGACATCTCCTTTAAACGAGGTATACAAGTTTCTTATTCGCCCCCCGAAATGATTTTCAAAATCTTTCGAAAATAAATTTAATGCTTCTCTTGTGTGCCGACTAGGTTTTTGATTTATAAAAATAGTAGTCCAAATCTTTTTTCCAGCTAAAGTAAGGATGTATTTTCCCTCAAAAGTGGCATGTTCAAATTCTCCCTCTATTTCAGGAAAATTAATTACACCATTATTAATTGCAGTACGAAAAAGTTCAATGAATTGAGGCTCTAACCCAATACCATATGCTGTTTTAATATAGATGATTCCCTTACTGTCCCTATGTGTAATTATTACGAGCTCTAGAGACATTGCTAGAGAAAAATATTCTGAAATTTCGTTTTCACCCATCTGATGTCATGAATTTGATAATTGTAATCCTATTTATAATTTACGATTGATTCGAATATCTGTTTTCAATTAGAGCGTTTAATAAATTTTCAATAAATCTTCAATTTATTAGATAAAAAGTAAAGATTTATTTTAATTATGATGCTTCCTCTCTCAATTATAAATCTACATTAAAAGAAATAAAAAAAAATTCGAAATTAAATTACTCTATTTCAATAAAGAACTCTCTCTATAATTCTGGATCATGATTTTTACTATTTTTTCTCGCCTTTTTTCTGACGTTCTTCTTCCTTTATTTTAATTTCTTCTTCCTTTTTCTCTCCCAATTTGATAGGTTTAGACTCGTCAAATGGCATTTCGCACACCCAACACGCGTTTTCTAAATTAGATAATGC
>JBHLNT010000021.1:30956-40000 GCA_048941265.1 Promethearchaeota archaeon | reverse complement strand
AACTAATAAATTGATGAGATTCAATAGAGTCGATTTTTATGCCTGAAATAGAAACTAAAATAGAAATAAAGGCCCCTCCAAATGTAATCTTTAAGATATTAGATGATTTTAAAAATGCACAAGTTTGGAACATAGTAATTACCCATACTGAGGAATTAGAACCTAATAAAAAGTATTTCTTCAAAACCAATGTAGGTGATATGACAACTACTAGAACAGAGACTATTGAGAATCGAAAAGTCGCAATGCTTCAAGAAGGGAGCCCTATACAGGAAATGGCTTACCTTATAGAACCTAAAGGTGAGATGACAGAAGTTACTATATGGGGGATCTTTGAATTAGAGGAGCAACGGAGTATTATGAAAATGGCGGGTGAATTGCTACTTAAAAGTTTAAAAGTTTATGTTAACTACATTGTAGCTGGAGGGAAGCCCGAAGAATATACAAAATCGTTTGACGAAATAAAAAAAGTCTAATAACTATTCTTCATAGAAAGTATTTTTATTTTTTTTGTTATCTTTAAAATTTATTACTGAAAACTCACTATAATTGATAAAACTTAATAATATCTGCTTTAGTTACAATTCCAGCTAGTTTTCCTTTATCAATTAGTACTAGCGCATCATTCTCTAATAGTAAAGCTTTTATTTCGTCTAAAGGGGTTTCAAAAGAAATTTCGGGAAATGTTGGGTCTAAATTATTAATAATTTTTTCATTTAAGAATGTATTGCCATATTCAAATAATTTACGAGTTATTGATTTCTCTCGAATACTGCCAATTATCTTTTGATCTTTATCCAAGATAATTAATTGAGATATTCCTTTTTCACTAATTATTGTTGCTGCCTTAGATATTTTTTCATGTTCTGAAAGAGTTATAACCTTTTTTGTAGCAAAATCTATGACTTTTTGTTTATTTTCTTTAGCTTCTAAAAGAGCTTTTAAAATTTTTTTTAATGTGGAAACTCTAGGATCTATTCCCTCTTCTGGTCCTTTTTCGATTCTTGCGATTAATGGCTGACTAACATTTGCGAGTTTTGCAAGTTCTTTTTGTGTGAGGTTTGCCTCCTTCCTTAATCTTTTCAGTTCTGAAGGTGTCGGGATATGATACAAATTGAAACCTCTTTATAAGAAAAATTACTCTCGATAATATTTGTGCTTTAGAAAAATATAAAGTTTTATATATAATGAATATAATATAAAATCATATATAAAATTTCTTGAAAAAAATAACTCAAAGTAATAAAAATATAGGTGATTATTTGACAAAAACATATGCCGAAATTAATGAAAAAATAAAGAATGGGAATGCTGTTGTGCTTACTGCTGAAGAAATGATTGATTTTGTAGGAGAACATGGTCTTAAGGTTGCGGCCGAAGAAGTTGATGTAGTCACCACGGGAACTTTTGGTCCAATGTGTTCAAGTGGAGCCTTTTTAAATTTTGGACATTCAGATCCTCCTATAAAGTTTGAACATTTATGGTTAAATGATGTCCATGCTTATCATGGAAATGCTGCTGTTGATTGCTATATTGGATGTACTAGAATGGCTGATATAAGACCGTTCGAGTATGGTGGTGGACATGTGATTGAAGATTTGGTGTCTGGAAAACCAATTAGATTGAGAGGTATTTCTTATACTACTGATTGTTATCCTTTAGCTGAAGTTGATACTGAATTTACGATTAATGATTTAAATCAAGCGATTCTATGTAATCCAAGAAATGGTTACCAAAGATATGTATGTGCTGTTAACAGTACTGATAAGACTCTCTATACTTATATGGGAAAACTTTTACCTAATCTTGGTAATGCCCATTACGCAGGTTCAGGTTGCTTAAATCCTTTGAGCAATGATCCAGATTATGAAACCATTGGTATCGGTACTAGAATTTTTCTTGGTGGGGGAATAGGATATGTTATTGGAGAAGGTACCCAACATAATCCGAAAAGCCGGTTTGGAACATTATTTCTTAAAGGGGACCTTAAGCAAATGTCTCCAGAATATTTACGTGGTGTATCTTATGAAAAATATGGGACATCATTGTTTGTTGGTGTAGGGATTCCAATTCCAATTTTAAATGAAGGTTTGGCCAAAAAAACAGCCATTAGTGATGAAGAACTTATAACGGAGGTTGTGGATTATGGTGTACCAAGAAGGGACAGGCCTAAACTTAGGGAAATTAGTTATAAAGAATTAAAGAGTGGTTACATTACCTTGAATGATAAAAAATTGAAATGTTCCTCTTTATCCTCATTATTTTATGCTAAAAAAATTGCTGAAACGCTTAAGAATTGGATTCTTAATGGCGATTTTTTTCTAAATCCTCCTGCTGAAACTCTGCCTATAAATACTATATTTAAACCAATGAAGTTAGTGTCTGAATTGAAATTTGTAAAAGACTTGAAGAAACCTGCCGAAATTTGCTATGAGGATTGTGATATTAAAATTGTGGCTGAAAAAATTGTTAGAAAAAATACTAATCATATCGTTATTACTAACAGAGAAAACACATTAAAAGGAATTGTAACTAGTTTTGATATTACAAAAGCCATTGCTGAAGATAAACATAACTTAAATGACATAGTAACGAAGCGTGTCTTCACAACCACGGATAATGAACCGATAAGTAACGCCGCTAGGAAAATGAAGATAAACAATATCTCTGCATTACCGGTCATTGACGATGAGAAGAAAGTATTAGGCATAATAACAAGTGAGGAGTTGATGTAATAAATGACAGTAATTAATATTACCATACCCTTTGGTTTAATAAAAAAGATTGATGATTACTCTAAAATAATTAATGTTATTTTAGAACAGCAAATTTCAGCTAATATTTTAAAGTTTTCTACTGGTAGAAGTGGTATAAATTTATTATTAGATATTCCTGAAGACAAAATTAATAGTATCACTGAAGCACTAAAAAAAAATAAGGTCATTGTAAACAAAAAAGGAAGAATTATTGTTGATATTGAAAAATGTATCGATTGTGGAGCATGTGTTTCGGTTTGTCCTACGGATGCTCTCCAAATTGATGAAAAAGGATTGTTAGAATACTTCTTGGAAAAATGTATGGGTTGTGGGCTCTGTATAGATTCATGTCCTCGTCAAGCAATAGAAGAAACTTAAAAAAATTTAATTTTTTCTATTTAAATAAATTCTTTTTTTTAACTTATTAAGAAGTAATTGTGTTATAAATTTCCATGATACGTTTATCTTTTCTTCTTAAAGTTATACAACGTTCTTCTTCACATCCTCTTAAAATTGCAATTAGTTCATTAATATGAATGGTTGGGATGTCCAATTTCTCTCCAAAATATTTTTTCATTTTATCTCTATATTCTGGTTTACTTAATGTGTATAAGCAAGTTGGACATGGCATCAAAATAAAATCTGCTTTTACATTTTCAGCACTTTTCAATTTATTGTACGTAATTTTAAGCGCCTCTTTAGGATGTATTACCACTTGAGAGGCTCCCCATCCACAACAAGACTCTCTTTCTTGATAATCTACAGGAATCCCTCCAAAAAGGGAGACTAAATCATCTAATTTAGTTTTATCTCTTAAATAACTTTCCACATTCTTCTTATCTCTAGAAAGATTGAGATAATGACATCCGTAATGAATTGCAACTCTAAGTTTTTTAAGGTCAAATTTTAAAGTATTAAGAACATCATTTCTGATAAGATATAAGAAATCTAAATCATGTACTAATTTTAATTTTGGATTATCTAATATTTCATATTTTTCAGAATAAATTTTTCCTTTAGAATTTTTTTTTAAGCCATTTAAAATTTCTTGAGTCTTTTTTCTAACTTCTGAGTTTTTTAAAAAATCTCTGCCTCTTAAAAGAGAATTATAGCAACCATTACAACTGACTAAGACTATATCAGCTTGTCGATTGAGTTCATTGAGATTTCTCTCATTTATAGCTGCAAATTGCGCTCTCGTTATTAAATTCCTTTGAAAAAAAGTACCACTACAACATGATTGATTATTACAAATTGATATTTCTAATCCAAGTTCTTCTAATAAATCTTGAATACCCCAGCGTACTCCGGGAAAATATTTTTCCAAGCAAGCTTTAAATAAACACAGTTTTTTGTTTCTAAAAAACTCTATTGGATTTTCAGGATATTCTTTTTCAATTGCATCTAAATCTAAAGCTAAGCTATTAAATTCCATTTTAAATAATTATATATATTTTATTTTCGTTTCCTTTTTTTATTGGCTTTACTTGCCTTAAACACATATTTTATTCTAGCAAAATTACAAATTTCATTTAACTCATCAATTCTTTCTTGAGGGAGCAAATCGCCAAGGGGTTCTTCCACTACAACTCCCGAAGTCAAGAATCGTTCCGCCATCTCAACATATTTAGTAAGATCATTATATCGAGGGCCGTAACCTTTTTTAAAAGATTCATTTCTCAGATTTATGATTAACAATGGAATATTAATTCCCTCTTTTGGGCATACTCTCTTACATTTTTCACATAGAAAGCAATACCAGATATCAGAATCCGATAACACACTTCGATCGCCTTTAAGAATTTTTGAGATTATCTTTCTGATATTGAAATTAGAAACTTTTGAAGCTGGGCATTCTCCAACGCATTTTCCACAACTGATACATTGAATTATATTTCTATTTTCCTCTACATCGGCAATAAGTTCAGCTAAAAACTCATCAGTCCAATTATCATCAGACTCTATATCATCTTCCATATTAAGAAAAGTTATTCATTTAATTTCTCTTCCTATATATGATAACCATAATACATAGTAAAAAAATTATTAGTTTTTTAATATAAAACAAATGAGAAATTCTTTTAAAAAAAATAACATTTAACACAGTTATATTATCTCATAATCTAGTATAGAAGGTTGTTTTTCATATTGAGTCATCAGTAATTTTATATGAGTTAGGTACTCATTAAGCGAAATATCTTGACTTTTATAACGCTTGGATAATTTAGGGATAATATAATAAGGTGTGAACTTTAAAAATCTAATATCTGAAAATAGGCTGACGTTACCTCTAGATTCATAAATAATCTTTTTGGTTAACAACTCATTAAATAAATCTTCTTTATTACTTAAGACATCTAAGCAATAACTAACAGAAACACTATTTTCTCTTAATTTTTGAAGTAGAGCATAAACATCCTTATCCAATAAAAAGTTAATGAGCGTTTTATCTTCAATTTCAGAAATACAATCATAATTGGCAAAAAATTTTACAATTTTATCATTAAAATCCTTGAAAATGTCATTATTTTCTTGATAAATTTCGGGAAATTTTTCTGTAGGAATCCTTATAGATGATAAATCTTTAACTAAAAAATAACACTCACGACTTCCAGGTACACTTTTTTTGAGGATTAAATCTTCACGAATAAACGAAATTAATAATAAATCGATGTTTATCGTTGAGAATCCATAATCTTGCTTTAAAATTTCAGTTAATTTATCTTTTGAAATAACACCGTCTTGTAAGATTTTTAAAATAGTAAATTTTATCCTATCTCTAAAAAAATTCAATAGATTCTCTTCTTTTTCAAGTTTTGTATAATTTCTAATTGTATGAAACGCTTCAGATATTGCCCTTGTAATCTTATTAGTATTAATTAATTCAATCAGATTTTTACTCACAATTGCCAAGATATCAGGATGATCCACAACGATATTTTTGATTTTATCTTTTCTGTTGTATACAATAATTATGAAATATATCTCTCCCTCATATTTCTGAATAATAGAAATGTACTGTTCTTCCGCTACTTCAGGAATAAATTCTATCATAGATGATTCTTTATCTAACTCATGCAAAGCCCAGATTTTAAGAAATAAGTCATTTGGTGGAAATTTTTGCTCCGGAGGATATTGAAGAATAGGTTCTGGACCTGTACTTTTATTCCAATGGACGATTATTATGCGTTCCATTTAATAATTAGCTCAAGTTATAATTTTTTACTCTTTATTCAATTAATTGAAATGTTCTCTTTTTCATATAATATAGAAACAGTAAAATATATAATTTGATTTTTTAAAAGGTTAAATAAATCTATTTAGTTTTGAGACTCACTATCATATTAACTAAATCCTTGGTAAATACTATTATTTTCTATTTTTTATGTAATTGATGTCTCGTAAATATTTTAGATAGTTCCCAAATTGATTGTATCTTACATAAATTAATTGCTTTTTTTATGTCTTGATAAAATTCTTTCATATCCAACATATTATTCTCTATACAATCAAGACCTTTTATAATAATATCCTTTTCATAAACCGAAATTTTCATGAGCTAAAAAAGCAATCAGATACTTAAAAAAAAATGTAATACAAGGATATTACATAACTTGACAATCTTACCTTTATCAATTCTTTTTCTTTTCTTCTTTTTTTATGAAAAAAAGGCTTTTATTTTTTAAAATTAAAATTTTAGTTAGGGGGATTTTTTTTGTTTAACTTTTTTTCCCAATGAAGGCTAAATAGGTAATAAGCTACAAAAATAACTACCAAAACTCCCAATATAATTAATAAGATATTATTAAATAAAGCCGCTTGAGCCTCTATTTTTCCAAATGGAATCTCTGATAAATTAATGGGCTCACCTGGTTTATGGGATATTAATGCCGCACCGAGGAACGCATAAAAGAAAGCTCGAGGGATTGATCCGATAAAGGTTGCTAAGGTATATTTCTTTATCGGATATTTTAATACACCGCTAATGTAGCTGATAGGATCAAACGCTATAAATGGTAAAAGTCGAGCTATAAGTATAGCTCCAGTACCGTATTTTTCTATAAAATGATCAGCCATATTAAGCGCACTTTCCCCAACAAATTTTTCAGCTAATGGCCTTCCTCCTTTATAGGCGATATAATAACATAATAAACCTGCTGCCATGCTCCCTATAATACCTATAATTCCTCCCCAAAAGAAGCCCCAGATTATACCAGCGGATAAAAGAACTAATTCAGAAGGAATCGGAACTAAGAGCCCTTGTATAGCCATTACTCCTATAAATAAAAATATGCCCCATATCCCTAACAGAATTATTGGATTTACGAACCACACAATAACGAGTATGTATAAAAAGGTGGGATCAACGAAATAGATATAATACAATAGATATATGGAAATGCCGAATAAGAATATAAATATAATAATATATACTTTGGTTTTGGCATCATAGTTGGAAAAATCAAATAAGTTTCTTATATACTCCTTTAGTTTCAGTGAAAACGGTTTCTTACCTTCATCTTGAGAAATATTGCTTGTTTCTTCCATTCTTATCAAATTCACGTATAAAAATCAAGTAATATAGGAAATTTAAACAATAAAAAAAACATTATTATTTGCATACTCAACTCTATTTTACAAATTTTTAACAATGAAAAAACCATATATTTTTGCTCATCGTGGCGCTATGGGTTATTGCATTGAGAATACATTAGAATCATTCAAAAAAGCTGTTGAGATGAAAGTGGGTATCGAAACTGATATCCAAATTACTAAAGACAATCAACTCGTTTGCTTCCATGATCCTGCTTTCAAAGTAGGGGATAAATGGGAAACTATACGGAATTTAAATTTAGAGGAGCTTAAAGCTATAAATTTTGAAGATGGAAGAGAAATACCCACATTAAATGAAGTATTTAATGCTTTTAGTTATTGTCCAAAGAATTTTCGGTATAGTATGGATATACTTGACAGAAAGACGGGATTGGCTTTAATTGAATTGCTAAAAAAAAGACCCTTTTATAAACAGGTTGAAATCACAGACACCCGTTTTTACATTCTCAAAAGATTGCGGAAAAATAGTGAGAATGTAAACCTAGTCCATACCATACCTTCTTATATTGCAAAAATTAGCGAGTATACTATTAATTTTGAAAAACTAATCCAAAGTAATATAAAAGCTTTAAACATTAAAATTGAGTACGCTACTAAGGAAAATTTTAATAATATTACGAAAAGTGGATTTAAATGTTATGTATGGGGCGTTAACGAGAGATTTCATATGAAAAAAGTATTAAACCTAAGAAAAAATGGAGATTTTGTCAGAGCGATTTATACCAATTATCCTGATGTTCTGAAAAAGATGAGGGACTCGGTATTTAGATAGAAGGTATTAGTGGTTGAATAAGGGAAAATTATAACATTTAAAACAAAGCGCACATTAATGATTAAATACCTAAAAATCAATGTGAATAAAATGAAATTGGAAGGACCTTTGAAAAATTTATTATATTTCATTATAATTTGCTGGATTATCTTAGCTATTATATTTGGATTCACCGATTTGGAAATATCTAAAGCATTATTGAATAGAGAATCTATATGGGCTAATATAGGTAAAGATTTTGGAGAAGGACCGGGCTACGGACTAATTGCCATTTCAATAGGCGTTCTTATAGGTAGTAGAGAAGCTGATATGAAAAAGCAGAGAAATGCTCTATATGTAATATTTATCATAGGGTTTGTTTTTCTAATTTTTGCTATTATATTTGAAAGTATATGGTTTATAACTTTTGGCGGTGGTATTTTAATTCCTGTCTTAATATTTTTACTCCTTACTCGTGGTAAGGATCTGAAAGAATATAATACCATTGCTACAGTTATTATACTTTTGGCTATCATAAATCCTTTAATTTTCGTTCAAATCACAAAAATTATGTGCGGAAGGGTCCGTTTTAACGATTTATCCCCCGGATATTCAAATTATACCCCTTGGTTTTTACCTCCAGGACCTCTTAGTGGAATACAAGGCAATGCATCCTTTCCCTCAGGACATACCGCAATGGGTTGGATGTTTTTGCCTTTATTAATAGTAGTTCGAAAGAGAAAATGGAAGGATCCAGTGAGAATAATAGTCACGGTCTTAGTTATCGGATTTGGCATATTTTTAGGAGTTTCAAGGATTGTGACTGGAGATCACTTTGCTTCAGATGTTTTATTTTCAACAGGAGTCGCTGCTATCGCTACAATATGGTTATATCAAAAATTCTATAAAAAATAAGCATAAAA
>JBHLNT010000021.1:0-30856 GCA_048941265.1 Promethearchaeota archaeon | reverse complement strand
GTAAGTTACACTCCAGTTAAATTAGAAAAAAGGCTCACAGGAGATATTGAGATACTCAAATTCGGTCCTTATGATTTTCAATGTATTCATACTCCCGGTCATACACCCGGATCTATTGTCGTTTTAATAGAAATTAATGATACTAAAGTTTTATTTGGACAAGATTTACATGGACCGATGATTCCCGGAGTTAGTAATTTTAATGATTATCAAAATTCTTTACGAAAAGTATTAGATCTAAAAGCAGACATCTTATGTGAAGGTCATTTTGGGATTTTCCAACCTGCAGAAAGAGTTGCACGATATATTAGAGGTTATATGGAGTAAACTAGGTAAGAACGAAGTATTATGCTGTTAGATAGTGTATTTATTGTAAGAGGTGGATTCTGGGGAGAAGAGTACGATTTTAAGCTTTTATTTGCCGTAGTTGCAATTAGTATCACTATTTTTGATTGGAAATGGAAGGATAGAAAAGATTATTTTTGGGTTTTTTTAACCGGGGCAATTTTCTGGACTTCAGTTGAATTAATGCTTCATTTAACGGGTGTTAGAGATATGCCAAATCGTTATCTTTTTGGGATGGAAATACCGATATGGATCTCAATACCGATGCAAGGGCTTTCAGAGGGTGTATCAGTAGGGATAATGGGATTATTTATAACGGATTTATATTTAGATAAAGAAATGCGGAAGTTTAGCATAATTACATTTACATTTGTCGTAATGGGAATGGCGTTAGTAATGTTTAGCCATGGTATTTATACTCCGAATGTTGGTGGTGAGGTTCCATCTCGAAGAGAAGTATTCTCCCTATGGTCCTTATTAATACCTGTTTTGGTTTCCCCGGCAATATACTGGTTTATAAAAACTGATAATGAATCAAGGAAGAGAGGCACTTATATGTTTATTACCATGTTTATCCTCGGTTGTATCTGGTATCTATTTTATTGGTTATCTGGTCAACGATGGGTAGAAATAGGAACTAAAAATCCGGATGGGACGTATTCAAATTTACGACGTGTCGACCCTATAATAGAATTTAGCGTTATTATTTACAATGCAGGTGTAGAAATTGCTCTGATTTATATGCCATTTTTGGCAATACCCTATTTGTGTGGATTAATTCAACAGAAATAAATATTACGCAGGTTCAAAATATATTTTATCAACTAAAACATTTAGATTTTTAAGGTCTTATTTTTTATTATTTTTCAAAAAACATATATTATCATTTTCTTGAATTTAGCATCTGAACAAAATATTTATCACTTACTTAAAGATATGAAATCTAATGAGCATATAAATCCAAATAAAATTTATAGAGATTACATGAATGGCTTCATTACAAAATTTGAAGCAGTAGATAAGTTTATTGCTCTTATTGAGCATTCTGATTTTAGGGGTGTAAGAGCTGAATGTATTGAGAAATTAGCTAAATTGAATATAAAAAATAAAAAGATATTTGATATATTTAGACTGGTTTTACTTTCAGATGAAAATCCGAATGTTAGGATTACAGCCATTCTTAACATGATGAAAATATTTAAGGATGAGTGTGTAGATTTCCTTAAAGATGTCATTCAAATTGAATCTTCAGTAAGAATCTTAAAAACAATTTTTATTGGACTCGGTTTTTTTTCTGAAAACCTTTCAAGAATTCTATTAGAGAAAATTCTGGAAAAATATTCTCAAAGTTACAAACTACAAAAGGATGAAGTTACTTTTTTCATTGAATCGGAATTTCAACTTGCAAAAAAAGAGGCAATCAAATTTTATGATAAAATGTATTACTATGGAACTTCTAAATTATATGAAATTTCCAGCCTATATGATGGTCTTGAATATATTTATGCTGTTAGGAAAAATCATGTTATTGGATTGCGTATTAAAAATAAAAATCTTTTCGGTTATAATAAAAAGATCTCAAAATCTATTCGATATTTAACTAGTTTACGATTTCTTAATGCGAGTGGCACAGGCTTGAGACGTATTCCTTATGGAATTAGGTATCTTCATCAGCTACGACATATAGATTTCTCAGATAATAAGTTAAAAACAATTCCGAATTTTATTGGACAACTACCTTCTCTAAGGTATCTAAATTTAAATAAAAATCCTCTTTCATCATTGGCAGATTCATTATATTCATTTTCTAAGAGGGTATACGCTCCGAAATATATCTCAGAAGGAATAAGACCCGAAGAGGCACCTGTCATAGGTATGATGGAAATGCTTTGTGGAAAAAGATTGCATAATTGGGAGAATTTTTCAAAATATTATTTAGATGCTGACTTTTCACATAAAGATGATTATTATGTAACCCATTTTTACTATAAATTAAATAATCAAAGACATATAATAGGAATTGAAGCAAATCCTGATAGCTTTAAAAAAAATGAATGTTGGTTTACAGTCGTTCCAAAACAGATTGAATTATTAAAATATTTAAGACCGAGTGATAATGATTTTTCAGAGTGCTTCATACTACTAAAAATAATATAAAATTTCGAACTCAAATTTTTAAAGTTTATTTAAAATTTTGGGATATTAGTTGTCTGCATAGAGTCTTAAACTATCCTATTTCCAAATACTTTTTATCAACCAAAATATTTAGTTCTGCTATTAACCAGCATAATTCGTCGTAAGAGAGATCTGAACTGAATATTTGTGCTGCTTTGTTTCGGATATCATTTTCGAAAACATGTTCGTCTCCCTTTTGAATTATGAGTTGCTTTTCTGCTAGCATCCAACATAATTCATTATATGAAAGTTCATTTTGTGAAAGAAAGTAGGCAGCGACTGTAATATATTCTCTTAAATCCTTTTTGTGTACTTCTTTTTGTGTAGTTACTTCAAGTTCCGGTTCTATCTTTCTATACTTTTTAAGTTGGAGAAACCATTCTACTATATCTTTTTCTAGTATTGTGATTTTTATCACCTCCATTAAACAAATAAATAATGAGGATTTCCACTTTTAAACTTAAGGGCAAATTTGACTAAAAAATTATAAATGGATATTTAAATCTTCTCGTAAAAAGATTTTTATTTTTCGACATTTTTTTTCGAAATCATCATCCGACAGATAAAATAACTCGATTCTTGGGCAATCTTCATCGAAAACACATAATTTTTTATCTTTATCGTATGTGAGAGGATAAAACCGACACCCTTGAGGACGATTTATATAAATCTTACATTTCTTAGTAAATGCGTCAAAAAATACACAATGTCCGTCGATATTTTTTAATTGAGAATAACCATGGTTTTTGATTACAAAATCCTCTTCTCGTAAATCTTGCGGATATTGTCTTAAAATTAAGCTAATGTCTTTTTTGGATATCATCATTTCAGTATCTATACAACATTTTCCGCAGTTTTTACACTTTTCTTTCATTGCTTAATCAATTATTAGAAATCTAGTAAGATAATTATAAGGCTATATTTTATAAAAATTCACATAATTATCAAATGAAATCCTAGCAAAATCTATATTATTATTAGGATAAAGTTTATAAAGTTTATAATTCGAAGGTGATATAAGATGGCTACGGACTCAAAAGAAGCACCTTCATCCGATACACTTGAAGATTTAGAAAAAAAAGAAGTTAAATTTCAATTTCATTTATATTTGCTCTTTTTTATTGTTATATATTTTGGATCATTTCTAATCCCAGGATTAGTCTATATGCTATATTATCTCTTAATATTTCAACCTCTTGTATTAGAAAATCCCGATTTTATTTCTCTTTTTACAGAGTTAAACTCTCTATTAGCTTTGTTATTATTTCCTTTTGTTATGATTGTTAGTTATGTTCTTCACTTGATATTTATTGGAGTATTTACGAGATTATTTTGGAGTTTTACTGAAAGAATGTGTCCAACTAAAGATGGAATAATTCTTCGAAGTGTTCCAAGTGATACTTTAAATTATTACCATCTAAGATCTTTTATGATAAAGTACGGAAAATATGCTTTCACAAAGGGAATGTTTCCCTGGTTGGCGAATTGGTTTTATAATTTTGTAGGCTCAAATAAAATTGGGAAAGGAACAACAATTGAAGAAGAAATTGTTGCCGATAAATATATTGATGTAGGAGATAATTGTTACATCGGAGTTAACTCAGCTATATGTTCGCACGTAGTAGAAGGAATATTTGGCCGGATTCCTTATTTTGAAATAAAAATAGGTAATAATGTAACCTGTTCAGTATTTAATATTGTTGGTCCTGGAGGAGATATAAGAGATAATTCATATTTTTTACCTTTGGCCAGTGTTGCAAAACATCAAACTACTCAGGGTGATGGTAATTATTATTTTGGATTACCTGCCAGAAAAATATTCCATAAAAAGATTTTAAATTATTTAAAAATAACAGATAAAGATTTAGAAAGAGAGAGACAACTAATTGAAAAGCAAAAAAAAGAAAATAAGAAAATAAAATAATGAGTTTTTTATTATGAGTAATGCTACGAATAATGGATCAGAGGAAGAAAATGATTATACTCTCGATTTCACAACAAGTAGCGCAATAAGTAGAGTTAATATTAAATTTTTAGCGGTATACATCCCAATTATCTGGTTAAGTGGTATTCTTACGGGAATTTTCTGGTACGAATGGAATAAGAACAAGCCACCCATTACGGAAGATTGGGAACCTTGGATAGGAACCTTAATATTT
The DNA here is from genome assembly GCA_048941265.1 of Promethearchaeota archaeon. Classification (GTDB taxonomy): domain Archaea; phylum Asgardarchaeota; class Lokiarchaeia; order Sigyniarchaeales; family SOKP01; genus LW40-45. The sequence continues at coordinate 26,177 of JBHLNT010000021.1, read as the reverse complement.
CTTCCCTACGCGATAATTGCTATGTATTTTATTTTTATTTTATCTTGTACTATCCTCAGTAAATTATTTTTAATACTTATTAATCTTATTCATAAACCGAAAGAGGGTGTGTTTAGAGCAGAAATAGGAAATGCTGATTTTGAGTTTTGGTGTTTGAGAACTGAACTAAAAAAGCTAGTACTTTGGCTTCTTAGAAATTTTCCGCTCCCGTGGATGGATTCTCTTGCTTTTAGATGGTTTGGAATACGAATGGATTTTTCAAGTCATCTACCAGATGCGTGGTGTGATATTGAGTTTGTTAAATTAGGTCGCAGAGTATTGGTTGGACAAGGCGCAGTGATAATGAGTTCAATGGTAATAGGGAATTATTTAATAATTAAGCAAGTAATTCTTGATGATTATACTGTTGTAGGAGGTATGGCATGTGTTTCCCCGGGAACATTTACCGGTAGAGATTCTCTTTTAGGCGCGATTTCCGCGACCGTTTTAAATCAAGTCTTAGAAACTGGATGGATTTATTTCGGAATTCCAGCTATCAAACTTAAACCTAATAAACTTGCGTTTGTATCACAGATGACAAAAAGTAGTGTTGATGATGAACAAAAAGTAGTTGAAGAAGAAGTAATCAATATAGAAGAAGATAAAAAAGAAAAGTTAAAAGAGAGGTTGTAACTACATGTCGGTTCCTACTTCTATGAGGGTTGGACCTTTTACTCCAACAGTATTAGTAAAGAAAAGATACTTATTATTTTATATCTTTCTAATATGGATTAGTATTATCCCTATTTTACTCGAGTTTTGGTTTTATTGGCAGTGGTTATACGACCCATTGCGACCCGTTCATTTTTATATTTTTCTCCCACTTTTAATTTTTGTAATGTATTTAACAATGGTTTTTACCGCACTTTTATTTGCTAAAATACTTTTAGGTATTGTAAATGCTTTTCATAAACCTAAGGAGGGCGTGTTTATGAGAGATCCTACAGACAAGGATTATAGATATTGGAGCCTTAGAAATACTATAAAAAGATGGCCAGTATGGTTGGCTCATAAATTTCCATTTCCTTTCTTAGATAATGTCTGTTTTAAAGCATTTGGTGTTAAGACAACTTTTACAAATTCACTCTTTGAAGGATGGGTGGACTGTGAATTCATTGAATTTGGCAAAAATGTTGTAGTTGGGCAAGGAAGCATAGTCCAAAGTGCTGTAATAGTAGGAAATCTCCTTATTATCAGGAAAACCATCATTGAAGATGATGTAAGGATTGGCGCTCATGCAGTAGTTATGCCGGGCACCCACATCGGTAAACGAAGCGTTTTAGCTGCGAATTCAGTCACAATTGTGGGACAGCAACTTGAAGAGGGTTATATTTATGTAGGTATCCCTTCAGAAAAATACAAGAAGAATAGGTTTTTTGAAGATGGGCTTGAAAATATATTAGGACATGTAAAAGATGTGGAAGGATTAAGGCAGAAATATGAAGAAATGTATATTAAGCGCTATGACGAGCACCAAAGTATTAAAGAAAGAATAGAACATAGGAAAGAAATGAAGGAAGAAGAAAAAAGGCTCAAGGAACAACAAGAATCGTAATATTTCTCTTTTTAATAAGATCCAAATCGTTTCTTTTCAATCTAAAAATTTTTTCTCATTTTAAATACTTTTTTCTAAATTTATTTTAAAGATAAAAACAAACTTGAATGGCTATGGATATTGTTTTCTTGAATAAAACTGAGGCGAGAAAAGTACTTACTACAAGAGATATATTCATTTTATCATTAAGCCCTTTTGACCGTGCTTCAAGATTTAAAACAGAAAATTCAGTTTCACAAAACGAATTTTTATACTTTTTATCTAAACAAGCTTTAGATTGGGGCTCATTTGAATGCACGGGAGTTGAATCGATATTAGAATCGATTATATCGAAACTTAATCAGTATTCCTTAAATTTTCCAAAAAATATCTCAATTGTAAAAACAACAGGTAGAGAGGAGGGAAATGCGGCTTATTGTCGTGGGAATTCGATAATACTTCCTCAATCATTAATAAATACTCCATATGCTTTAAAGAATATTTTAACTCATGAATTATTTCATATCTATTCGAAAAATAATCCAAAAAAAAGAAGCGAATTATATAATATTATTGGATTTTTTGATTGTCCAGAATTAGAATTTCCTAAGGAATTAAAAGATTTAAAAATTACTAATCCCGATGCTCCGCTGATAAATTGCTATTTAGAGGATAATGAAATCAGTGTTATGCCTATATTGTATTCTAATGAACCATATAATTTGAAAAAAAGAGGTGATTTTTTCGATTATCTTGAATTTCGACTGCTCGAAGTGGTTATAAAGAAAAATAGTTGCGAACCATGCTATAAAAATGGTAAGCTACAATTATTCCGTGTTGATGATATTCAATCATATTTACAAAAAATAGGGATGAATACTGATTACATTATACACCCTGAAGAAATTTTAGCTGAAAATTTTGTTCTATTGTTAAATAATTCGAAGTATATTAGAAATCCGGAGATTTTAGAGAAGATAAAAGGTATTCTAACTCAGTAAATATAGTTATATTCTAATTGTTTTAAGCTTGTCTAATTTTTTAATTGATTCTGGTATTTCCTTGATTTTGTTATACTTTAGATTCAAAAATTCCAATGATTTTAACTTGCTTATTTCTTCAGGTATTTCTTGAATGTTATTATTCCCCAAGTCCAAAACTTCAAGCGATATTAGAGCTCCTATTGATTTGGGGATATATTTTATCCTATTATTATTTAACCATAAAACTTTAAGTGCGGGAATTGAACCAATAGAATCAGGAATGATTTCCAATCGATTTTCCCTTAAATCTAAAAATTCTAAGTTTCTTAAATTCCCTATAGAATCAGGGATTACTTCAATATGGTTTTTTCTTAAGTTCAAATAATTTAATGATTCAAGATTATCAATCCATTTAGGTATTGATTTTATCTCGTTATGATCTAAATCTAGCCGAAAATTCTTGACTGACTTAACTTTAGCCAAAAAACTTGGGATTGATTGAAATTTATTCCAGCCTAGATCTAAAAATTTAAGCTGAGTAAGCTCATCGATCGAAGTAGGCAAAATTTTTAATTCATTACAACTTAAATTAAGATATTTCAGTTTTTCTAAATTACGTATAGACTCTGGAAGACTTTCTGGTTTCCAGTTTGATAAGCTTATGGCCCTTATATGGTTCTCCTTAGCTATTACCAAAATATTATCTCCATAAATTACATTACGCTTTGAATCTGAATCCAAATCTCTATAGAATTTAGGATTTAATCCAATATCCATTAAAAATTCGGCTTCTTTTAGCATGACGCCATAATTTTTGGCGATTATATTTAGCCTTTTTGAGTATTCAATATTTAATATATCATTGAATTGATTATTTAGTCTTCCAATCAAATTTTTGATAGTAGTTAATACATAGGAAGAATTGTCATTTTGGATTGTCCATTTTAAAGGATTAAGACAGTCCTCTGGAAAAAGCTTAACTATAACTTTAGAAGCAGTTGCTCTAACAATTTGATTTTCATCAGATATAAGTAGATTTTCTATAAAAATAAAGGCTTTCTTATTTTTCAAAGACAAGCTTTCAAACATATTTAGATACTTAGTGCGAATTTCTCCAGAATTAGATCCCTCAATTAAAGAAATTAAGAGGTTAATTGCCTCGGATTTACTCATATTATTTCTATTAATTAATTCATCCAATTCTTTTGGAGTAAATTTGCTATTTATATGAGCCACCTTTCTGTAAGTAGATTTTTTATTTGAATAATTTATTTAATCAATTTTTAAAATTTCTTCAATCTTTTGTCTGACTGCTTCTAAGTCTTCATCTTCTATACATTGATGGTCCATGCCTTTAATTAAAACTAATTCTGGGATTAAATTAGAGTTTTTCATTATTTTATTAACTTCTGAAAGAGGAGTTATCTTATCTTTCTCTCCAATAATAATTATGAGTTTTTTATTTTTCAAGCGTTTAATGATTGTTTCAATCTTAAAATCTCTTTTAGATAATTCTTTTTGGGTTTTTTTTATAAAATCTTCCACATTATCTATACCCCGAACATTACCGGGAAGAAATCTATTGATATAATTTAGTACTATTTCAAAATTTTTATTATTTACATGCCGTTCTATGTTTAGTATTGGGCTCAATAATAATAAATTATTTATTAATTTGGTTTTCGAACATAAGATTAGAGCAATAAAAGCTCCAAAATCATGAGCTAATATATTTAGATTTTCTAAATCAAATATCCCATTATGCGCTGTTTTCTCTACGAATTCAATAATCTTAATAGCGTCAGAAAACTGTCCCATAATTGAGATCTCCCCATCACTATATCTATATCCTCTAAAATTAAAAATCATAAATGCAAATCCTAAATCCAAGATATATTTATAGCTTTTTGCAATTTCTTGTAGAGGGAAGATTTGAGGAAAACCATGAAAGTATATGACCAAAGGATAAGGTTTTTGAATAAATTCTGGAGGATTATATAGCATTCCTTTAAAAATTTCTCCCTTATTATTTATCTCAATTTCAATAACCTCATATGGACCGTCAAATTGTTTCTCTTTAAATTCCATAATTTTAACTTATTTAGCATATTTCATAAAAATAATGAAACTAGAAGATTGGCATACTCATAGTGAATTATGTCGACATGCTACAGGAACAATTGAGGATTACATTAAAAGCGCTATTGATTTAAATTTAGCCACCATAGGAATATGCGATCATTTTCCATACGAATTCCTTTCTAATATAGAAAGAATTCCTTACAGTGAATATGCCATTACTTTAGGAGAAATCGAACATTACCTATCACTAGCAGAAAATCTAAGGGATAGTTATACGTCTAAAATTAATGTGAGGATCGGTTTTGAAATAGATTTCTTCGAAAATCAGGAAACAGCGCTCAATACTCACTTAAATAAGATTATTCATCGCTTGGATTATATTCTTGGTTCAATTCATATACTGAATTTTAATGATGGAAAAGGCGCATGGGGTTTTGATGATAGCAGATTTAGGGGCGATTATCAATCTTATGGGCCTGATAAGGTTTATTTGGAATATTATAAAACCCAGCAGAAAATGCTTTCATCTAATAAATTTCAATTAGATGTCATCAGTCATTTTGATTTGCCTAAAAAATTTAATGATTTTCCAAAGAACAAAGAAATAATTGAAAATGAAATTCTTAAAATTCTTGATCTAGTAAAAAAAAAAGATTTAACCATGGAAATTAATACCGGTGGATTAAGAAAAGATGTAAAGGAGGTTTATCCAAGTAAAGAAATAATTTTAAGGATGTACGATTACGATATTCCAATAGTTCTAGGATCAGATGCTCATAATCCAAATTCAATAGCATGGGAATTTAAAAAGGTAATTAAAATGCTTAAGAAAATTGGATATAACCAGCTAGCACATTTTCATCACAGAAAAAGAACTTTACTTGAATTATAAAAAGATTTTGGAGTTATATATAATGTCCGAGAAAAAAAAAGATAAATGCGAAATATGTGGAAAAAATCTGGTATATGCTACAGTACCAAAAGAATACAAAGATCTAAATTGCGAATTTTGTGGGAAGTTATTCAATACTAATACATTTTGTGAAGATGGACACTATATCTGTGATACTTGCCATTCAAAGGGGCCAATTGAAGTTATAGAAGAAGTATGTGAAACGACAACTATCAAAGATCCATTCTTATTAGCAGATAAGATTATGCAACACCCAAAATTTAAAATGTACGGTCCAGAACATCACGTCTTAACACCCGCAGTTATTTTAACTTCCTTAAAAAATAATAATATTAAAAAACCCAATGGTACAGAGATTACTCTATTTGATATTAAAGAAGCGATTAGAAGAGCTTCTAAGATTCCTGGGGGTTGGTGTGGCTTTTATGGATCCTGTGGTGCTGGAATGGGTTCTGGGATTGCAATCAGCATTTTTACTGGAGCAACACCAGCAACAAATTTTGAAAGAACTTTAGCAAATAAAATGACCTCGCAGGCGTTAAATAAAATAGCGGATAATTTAGAGCATTGCTGTAAAAGATCTGTCCGCTTAACTATTTGTGAAGCGTTAAATTTTTTAATTGAACATTTTCAAATTAAATTGGATTATACTCCAGCCAATTGCGGATTTTCTGGTTTAAATAATAAATGTGAAAAAGAGAATTGTCCAATTTTTTGAAATAAATAAAATTGTTAAATTAGATTTTTCTTGATCTAAGCCAGGAATCCATAACCAAAGGATTGAGAAGCCTAATATGAGCTGGATCCTTTGTCTTAAACACTAAATGATTATTTTCATTTTCCCCTATAACAGCCATCAAGAGTTCTTCCCCATCTCTATTTAAAACATATCGATCTGCTCCCTCAAAGTGCCGTAGAGAGATATTATCAAGAGATTCGTACTCATCTAATAATTCTACATGCTCTTCAATTCCGGGATTGATCCCACATGAAATTTTTATATTTACTGAAGACCTTACTTCATAGAGATACAAGTCTTGTAAGTCATCTATCTTAGGAACCGCAATAGTAACACTACTTATGGATTTTTGTATTATTTTACGCATTTCTTCAAGTATTTCCGATCTTGTAATCTCTTGGTTAGTAAAATCTAAAATTTTGGGTCCAAATGAATTTATACCGGCTTTTCGTAATTTTTCATTTTCAATTTCTAATTTTTCTAAATCCTCATCTGCTTTTATTAGCTCATCATTTAAAATTTCAATTTCTTTTCTAAGATCTTTGATTTCTTTTTCTTTTTCAGCCAATATTTTCTCATCAGTGGATGTGGATGCCATAGATTTCATCTGATCTTCTTTTAGCTTAATTGTTTTTTCTAAAGTCTGAATTTTAGCATCTTTAGTATTTAAAGAATTCTCGAGAATCTTAATTTGATCATCCTTTAATTTTAAAGAATCTTGAATAGTCTCTAATTGATTATCCTTTAGTTTGATGGAATCCTGGAGAGTTTTTATTAAGCTTTCTTTAGTCTCAAGTTGTTTTCTATATTGTTCATCCATATTTAGAATTCAAATGTTTTTTATTTCTTAAATCTTAAAACTATAAAACAAATTAGTACTTATAAAAGTTTATAACTTTGTTCTATTAATAGCTTTTTCATCTAATTTTTTAGTTTTAAGATTATTTAATTTTTTACCCGTTAGCATACCTTTATAATTGCCAATTCTAATATAATCACATGGATACCCAACCAGAAGAAAGTATGAATCAATTACAAAATGATATTTATGCTTTAATTAATAAAGAAATAAGCGAAGATTCTGCTATATTAGGTATAAATGTTGGTACTCATGGAGGTACATTCCTCGGGAACTATTTTAAGGAAGATACAAAGTTATCAACGTTAGAAATTGCTGCCGCAACTTCTAGTTTATTGTTTTTATCCTCAAAAACGCTAATGGGCTCATTAATGCAAGAAATCTCTTATAATATCATAACTGGGAAGAAGAAAATGATCCTCGCTATATTAACAGAAAATATCACGATGATCTCATATCTTCAGCGAGAACTGGCGGAATTAGAAGGTGTGAATTATTATATTAATAAAATGAAGAGATTTGCTTTACAAGTATCGGCTTTTGTAGAAACATCGGAATTTATTAGAGAAGAGATTTTTGTAGCTGTAAAAAGAGCAATTCCCTCTGCTATTATGCTTGGAATAATATCTAGAGAGGGATTACCCATTAAGATTCAATCTATTATGCCAGAACCAGTGATTTCGGCAATGATTTCGGCTTTATATAATTTATCTGATGTTTTATTAGAAGAACAAAATGTAGAATACTCTATTATTGCAGGTGAGAATGGGTCGATAATTCTCCATGAATTAGATGAACATAGAATTTTATTTGTTGCTGTACCTGAAGCTGATGAGAGCAAATTAGGATCGTTTATTGCGAAAATAAAAACCATTATTAAATAAAGAGATACTATTTTCAGCCTATAATTCTTTTTATCTCATCAATAATTTTTAGCGCTCCAAAGTAAGACTCTGAAAAGGTTTTTCCTTTAAACAACACTGTACATATTGGATCACCTTTTAAGATTTTTGAACTTAGTTCACTTTTATCATGAACATGCTCAAGGTTATTAATCATCATTAAGTGAGTTTTATCAATATCTTTAGGAGCAAACATTATTAGCTTAGTAGCAAATACTTTCGGGTGAGCTGCATTTATTACTTCTTTAACGTATTTCCATTCAGCTTTATCAAAACTTTTAATATGCAAGTCTAATAAATTTAGGTTTAAAGCTGACTCTGAAACTCTTATTGAACCGGGGATTCTAGGATTAATTTCCATTAAGTAAGGATAATGATCTTTTAAAACAAAATCAAAGCCATTTATACCTCTTAATTTTAGTTCATTAGCTAATGTTTGAGATATTTCCGAAATTAATATTTTATCCCTATTAAATAAATTGGCTGGAACAACGTTACCACAATACATAAATTCTTTTGGAGTATTAACGAATTTTTCACCAATAATTTGTCGATTTATTGAGATGATCAAAGTTTCTTTTCCATTAGAAATTGTTGTACAACTAACTGGAATTCCCTCCATATATTCTTGTATTAACCACTCTGATGCTTTAAAATCTTTAGTTTCTTGTATTTTCAAGAATAACGATAATTTGCTTTTATCTTCAATTTTGTAGACATTAATCCCCCCAGCTCCCGTCTTTTTTTTCATAACAAAAGGGAATTGAATCTTTAAATCCTCTAATTTTGGATCTTCATAGGACAAGGTTAAAGGTACCTTATACTCTTTTGATGTTAAAATACCATACACGTATTCTATATTTCTAGCTTTTTTAAGTGCTTGGATTGAATTATTTAAATTTCTAATATAATATTGATTTTTGTCTATTTCCTTTACAATTTTTTCTCTTTCCTCAAAAGCATCATCCAAACCACTTCCTATTATCAAATTTTCTATTTGTGGATACTTCCGAAGCATGTCAAACGTAAAATCTGCCAAAAAGAGATGATATTTTTCTTTTAACATATTATATTGGGTGTTTAATTGTTTTATTACTATTAAGCAGTCAGTTACACTCGGATATAAATCTAAATCACCAAAGAAATCTACTGCGAAAACTTCATATCCGGCTTTATTTAAGGAATAAGCTAAAGGACGAATATTGAATCCTACAACTAATACTGAATTTGATTTTTTCACCATTATTAAAATATTAGAAGGGGTCTTTAAAGAAATAATTATTTTCTTAGCTTTATTAAGTACTCTTTAATTTTATAACAAAACATGAAAAAATAATTTGTTTTATTTAGATAAATCTTCTAATCAATGATTGATTTTTATGCCTGTAAAACCTAAATTAGCTGCTACAGTCATTCTATTACGTAAGCGGATACCCGATTTTCCTAATGAAAATTGTGAATTTGAAGTTTTCATGGGTAAAAGACATATAAATAATAAATTTTTAGGAGGTCATCATGTTTTTCCAGGGGGAAGCATTGAAGAACAAGATGTTAATAAAGAATCCAGAGAAAGATTACGTGGACTTGATAAAAATTTCGCAAATAATTTAAAAGAAATCTATAAAGATCCCGTTATTTTCTGGATCATTGCAATCCGAGAATTATTTGAAGAAACAGGTATTTTACTTGCAGTAAACGAAACTGGAGATTTAATCTTAATAAATGAGGAAAATAAGAATAAATTTCAAAGATATCAAGAAGACCTGCAAAAAGACCGAGAAACAATGACTAATATTTTAATTAGGGAAAATCTTTATTATGATGCTTCTCACGTTAAATATTTTGGAAGATTGGTCACTCCTGCGATGTCCCCTATTAGATTTGATACGCAATTTTTTTTATGTGATATCCCTCAAGAACAGAATATTAATCTATTTAGTGATGAATTAACAGAAGGATTATGGGGAACACCGAAGAAAATTTTAGAATTATATAAGAAAAATCAAATTAAAATTATATTCCCACAATATTCTACTCTTCGTCGGCTTAATAAATTTAAAACTATTCAAGAGGCATTTGAAAATTCGAAGATGACTTTTAGGAATAACAGATTTATACATCTCAAGTAATACTTTGTATTAATCAAAATAAAAAATTTGAAGGATATTTCCCTTTAAAATTATAGGATTCTTTTCAATTCTAAAATTAAAGCAGAAGGATTGTATCGGTCGAATTGATAAACCATAGCTTTAGCATATTTGCGGAAATTCTTTTTAATTTTTTCTGCGGAATAGGGATGGATTCCCAATGCTTGAGTGGCATAACTCTTTTTGGGTTCTAAAACAACGGTATAAATTTTCTGCTTTGCTAACTTTTTTTGTAAGTCTTCTAATTCTTCTACTACTAATAAGTAATCATTTTCAATCTGGGCAATTAGATCGGGATTTTTTACAGATATGTTTGCTCCGCAATCGGAGAGAATGAACAAAACAGGAATAACATTTCTATTTTTCAACTTCTCAATTTTAATTAATTTCATGCATTTTTGTAAAGCAGCAGCCATAGGAGTATAAGATTTTCCTTTAATATTTTTTAATTTACCTAATGCGGATTTAAAATTAACTGTCGGTTTTTGGAGTACAATTGCTTCTTTTCCTCTAAAAATTATTAGAGCCAATTTGTCTTTTTTACGATATCCTTCCTTTTGTAAACTCTGGATTACATCCGTCATTTGCTTGATAACATAATACATCGACGCAGAGCTATCTAAAACGAAAAAAAGAGCTAACGGGGCACGATACTCATATATTTTATCCATTAAGTCATACTTGTTAAAATGGATAGGAAATTCAACGTTAGTTTTATTATATACCACATTTTTTAAATAATTCCTTATAGTTGCATCCAAAGCTATGCTTTTTGGTTGATTAATGGGAGTTCTATAAGATACATATCTACCCTTTTGGGATGATGCAACTTTAATCCTTCTTCCAATACCACGCCCTCCATATTCCGATATTTTCCGATCCCTTCTAATATTGTCTAATATTGATGTCATTTTTTTTTCCATTTTATAAATAAACGGCATAATATCCAGTTCATAATCTGAAAGATTAAATTCTTTTTTCTCTTCTTCCGGAATATCTTTTACTTTCCAACCTCCAGCAGGACTAGATTCTCTCTTTCTTTTATCGGGATATTTAGGGGGTGGCAATTTTTGTTCTTTTGTTTCTGGGATATCTACTTTTTTTGGATCTATAGATTGTCTCTGGAATTCTTTTTGAGGTGTATCATCATGTTTTAGTGGACCCTCTGTATCCTTATTTGGTTGATAAATCTTAGGGTCCTCATAGGCCTTTTCAATTTTACCATATACTTCTGCAATTTTAGCTTTAATTTCTTGAGGGGTCATCTCATAATGTAAAGAAGCTATTCTATGCTCAAAGACCAAATCCATAGCTACATTAAGATCTTCTTCTGTAATCATTTTTCTATTATTTAAGGCAGCATTAGCCCTAGCGCACCTAATAAAGGTAATATCTGCTCTTTGGGAAAAAATCTCTAAATCATTTACTATTTTTGAGACTAATTCATATACTTTGGCTGGAATTTCAACATTTTTTAAAATGTCTCTGGCAATGATTATTTTCTGTCTAAGGTTTTCTTGATCTTTTTCGAATTTTTCGATAAACAGCTTCGGATTATCATAAAAATCGATAACTCTTTTAGTAATTTCCGCTCTTAATTTAGGATCTCGAGGAGCTCTTATTTTAACTTCTAAACCGAGTCTATCAGCGATTTGAGGTCTTAATTCTCCTTCTTCAGGATTCATTGATCCAACTAACACAAATCTAGAGGGATGCGAGACTGAGATTCCTTCCCTTTCGATGATATTAACACCTGAAGCTGCAGCGTCAAGAAGTACATCAACAATATGATCTTGTAATAGATTGATCTCATCTACATATAAAATACCCCGATTTGCTTTCGCAAGTAACCCAGGATGAAGTTCGGAAGTCCCTTCTGTAAGAACTTTATCAATGGATAAACTACCACAAACCATATCTTCAGTTACTCCAAGAGGTAAATTTACCAAACGCATTTCCCTAATTTCAGTTTTTAACTTGTGTTTTTCTTTTTTTTCACGGCATGATGCGCATAAATCATCCATATTAGATTTAGGATCACAAGCAAAATTACAGTCTTCAATGACTTCTATTTTTGGCATAAGTTCGACTAAAGATCTAACTGCCGTAGACTTTCCCGTACCTTGATGGCCTGTTAATAATACACCACCAATGAGAGGATCAATTACATTTAAAATTAATCCCATCTTCATTTTCTCTTGTCCTAAAATTGCAGTAAACGGAAAATTACTCTTTTTCATGGTATTTAACTATTCTTGTATAGTTCTAAGTATTTCTAAGTTTTAAAAAACGATCTATTCAATCTAATAAATCATAATCACATAAAAATTTATCAAAATTAAAGATATGATTAGAGATATGTTAAATTTTATTCAAAAAATATACATACAATTTCTTATTTTCAAGATACTTTAGCTAAAGAATATTTTTATTAATTTTTCAATAAGGACAAAATAAGAAGTTTGTCACCTAAAAGATACTTCAAAAATGCATTTGTCGTCTGCATCTGGTCGATTCTTAATGTTTTGGACTTTTACTCCTGAATCAATCTTTTTAAAATAATGTTCATGAATTTTAGTACACCCATGGATGCATGAAACTTTTGCTGGCTTATTATTTTGAGATATGTAATCATCTAAACCCATTTGATTCATAGAATTCCAATTTGGACAGATTTTGTATTCCCATTTCAATGAATCTGGAGTTTCTTTAATATTTCTAGGAAGATAACCATTAATTTTACTAACTTGAGTAAGTACATGTCTCGCTTTTTCAATTTTGCTTCCCTCAGGTTGTATCAATTGATACAATAAATCTATAGCTGGAGGCATTAAATCATCCCACATTTTTAATTCTAGCTCAATTATCGCCTCTGATCCCAATTTCTTATATGCATACCATGACCACCCATTAGAAATATTATATAGCATTTGGAGTCTCACAACTTCCGCCATTTTTTTTGTTAATTCTCTTACCATAAACTCTCATTCCTATTACTATTTGATTTCTATTCTCTCCCAAATCTTTGATAACAACTTTTAATAATAATTAAACTTCTTTCTTATTCTTATTTTTAGTTTTCTAATTAATGGAGAATGGTTTTTAATAGAGATTTTTCTATTTGAGGTGTTGTGTCGCTTAAAATTAAACCAATTTTCATTTTGTTTTATCCTAGAATTGAGATTAAAATATTATTGATAAAAATTAAGAATAAGATTTTAAATATATAAAGTTCCATTCATTTATATTTCTCATTGAAACTTTTGTGAGATTTCGGCTAATTTTTCATCCAATTTAGAAATTATCTCATCCCATTTAATCAAAATTTTATTCACTTGTGGTATAATCAGATCTCTTTCTTTATATTCCAAATAATCCATGAATTCTTTGATATTTCCGATTTTAACAAATGTTTCAGCTACATATTTTCTTATTTCTTTCTTTTGATTTTCTAATACTTCAGCGATTCTACTTGTTTCTCCTTGACGGACCAGAGTTTTTAAATATTCATCTGTACCCACTATAAGAGAATTTAATTGATCTATTCGTTCATTAACAAAGCTTTCATATCTTTCAGATATTCTGTTTTTAGGTAAGAAATTTGTTACATCTATAACGAATTTCTGTGCTTGTTGGATCAACTGCACCACATTATTAAATCCTTCTATCTCAAAATAAACTTCATGATAAGATGCCTGAACACCCTTATTAACGTCATCTAACCTGAATATCTTGAACCCAGGATCGTTTTCCAGTTGAATTACAGGATCTCCTTTCTTATCAGGTAATTCAATTTGTCTAGTTAGTCTTTGAGGATTAAAAACTAAAGCTATAGCCAAGGGATTATTTTGTTGATAAGATAATGTTGTTTGAATATCAATATGGCTCATCATAATACGAAATCCTGGATGCGAATGCCACCAACCTACTGTGAATTCTCCTCGAGAGAATGCTTCGTCATCAATAATACTTAGAGATAAATAATCTTCATCATTCCATTTATATTGATCAATTACTGCATTTTTGTCTAATTCTTGGTGCATAATGGGATAAGCTGCAGAAATAATTACATCGTTTCCTTGATTTTTACCGATAAGAACTCCACTAACCTCAAGCCAATCTTCCGTTTTTATTCTTGTGTTAGCATATCTCACAGATGATGCAACAATCGTATAATATGTCTTTTTTGAAAGTTTTATAATCCCTGACATATTTTTATAACACCCTTACATTTTTGGTATAAGTAATTTTTAAACTAATTTTTAAAGATAATAAAAGTAATTCTATTTATGCTTTTTTTTTTAAAAATTCCCTACTAAACAGAACATTAAATATTTAAATTTTAAATTTAACTTTATATTAAGTTCAAAATATTACAAAATTGGATTAATTAATAGATATTTAAAAAAAAGGTGAGAAATAATAACAGAGCAAGGTTTTATTCCACTAACGAGTCAGTTGGGCATTTCTGGTACCTCATATAGACTTCAATTAGGGCTAATAAATGGTAAATGGGCTTCAAGGATTATGAAAGGACAAGATCTTATCGATTCATATGTATATAAAGAAACAGAAGTATCTGGCGATTTTCCCAACCAAAACTATATTGTAGGATGGGTTCTTAGAACAGTTGCAATTCCTAATATTAATCCTCATCAAATTATGAAGACCACCCAAGCTTTAGTAAAGCAAGCAGTCCAGCGCAAAGATGAAAAGAAAATAGTTGCTCCTGTCGCTGAAACTTCAAAAGTTGAATTAGAAAAGGTCCCCGAAAGTCAATTAAAGAGGCCTCAAGCAAAAGGATGGGTAAAACAAGAGGGAATGGTATCAGCTCAAGATAAAGAAGATGAAATGCGAAAGGCATTCCAAGCTAGAATGGCAGCTGCTAAACAAGAAGAGGAGGCTGCAGCTTCTTCATCCTCTACACCTACAGTAAAAACAAAAAGAGAATTACCATCAATTCCTGGAGGCACCCCGAAAGCTGAACCTGCTGCAATTGTAGCGGAGGATTCTGTTTTTTGTGGGTATTGTGGAAAAGATTTAACTTTCAAATTCTGTCCTTATTGTGGAAAACCTCTAAAAAAATGAATTTTTTTATTCTTTAAATTTTCTTATTTCTGAAGTAGTTAATTTTAGAATAGTATTCTAATTTTGGTTAGATCACTATTTATTAAGTTATTTCCTAGTTAAATTTTTCAAATAAAATTATTTAAACAGAATCTATTATTTGTAATATACCTTAAAAAATTTTTAAAACAATTTACTATATCTAAATTTCATAACCTCGTGAATAACCTTGAGCAGACGATTAAAAAATAAGGACTTCGATAAATTCGTAAGAATTAAACCTATTGCATATTACAAAATGCTAATTCATGTATTGCGATTTGGTAATAAAGCAAGAGATCCGAGAGACTATCGAGAGGTAATGGGCATGTTAATTGGTCATCTTGAAGGAGATGCAGATCAAAGAGGAATTCAAAATGTTATAATTGAAGATGCAGTTCCTGTCTCTCATGGGGGATCAATTGAAGTTAACTTTGCACCTCAAGATTATGTAACTTTCGCCACAATTGATGAAAATTTTGCAGAAAAAAATTGGTGGACTGTAGGATGGTATCATAGTCATCCAGGGTTAGGAATTTTTTTCTCTGGAACTGATATTTTCAACCAATTGGGATGGCAAACACCTAATCCTAGTGCGATTGGGATTGTATTTGATCACACGTTTTTAGAAAATTCTGGAGATTTAGGATTCAGAACTTTTAGACTCGATGATCCTTCGAAAGGCTCAAAGTCAGATTACCACGAAGTAGAGACAAAAGTTGACCCTCCTGATAATGTAGAATATTATTATAAAATAATGAAACTAATAGAAAGTGTACATTCTAAAGAATCTCCGATTTTAGAAATTAATGAAACGGAAGACCCGTTTGGTGAAATTATTTTTCCTGACCAAAACGAGATCTTGTCAAAAAAACCCGAATTAAATTTACCAAATATATTATCAGCTCTGGAGGATGGGGTTTCGAAATTTATACGACTATCTATTGAACCCTTAATTGAATTCTTAAATAGTTGGAGTAAAAACACAATAAAGAGTATTATAGATAATAACATCCAAATGAGAAAGGATTTAATTGCTCTAAAAGATATCATGACCCAAGGTATAAATAATCTTAAAAATTCTCTTAAATTTTCTCTTACAGATAAACTACATGAACTTTTAACTTATGTTGATGATAGACTAGATGATTTTGATAAAGATCATGAACATATTAAAAATAATTTTACTCAATTAAAGTTTGAATTCAATAATTTAATAGATAATTTATTTCAAGAAAAAATACACAATACATTAAATAAGATGTTTGAAAATTTTGATATGGGTTTAAAAATTTTATCTGAAATTGATCAAAATAATATAAAAAACTCTGAAAATTTGAATAACCTACAAAATTCTTTAACTAATTTATCAGAGAATATAAAAACTATAGAAAGTTTAATCTTTGATGAAACTGAGAAAGCTAATAAGAAATTTAAAGGAAATTTTATAGAAAAAATTAACAATATCAAAACCTCCTTAATTGAGATTAGTAAGCAAGGAACAGAGTTTTCTACTGAACTAGATGAGCTTCTAGCGGATCTCAAATCTTCAAAAGATACTATTCAGAATAAAATAAAATCACTT
This sequence comes from Promethearchaeota archaeon, assembly GCA_048941265.1. Lineage (GTDB taxonomy): Archaea > Asgardarchaeota > Lokiarchaeia > Sigyniarchaeales > SOKP01 > LW40-45. Next base: position 9,288 of record JBHLNT010000021.1, on the reverse strand, counting down.
GAAAAAGAAAAAAAAGAACTATTAAATGACTTGAAAAAATTAAAAACGTGAGGAAATTAAAAAGAGATGTCTGTACCATTAAAGGATGAAAATAAATCTAAATTTAAACAAGGAAAAGTTCATATTTCTAAAGAAGCTTTTCGAAACATGATTACCCATGTATTAAGGTTTGGTAGTAATGCTTTAGAAAATAGTGTAGAAGTTATGGGAATTTGTTTAGGAAAAGTCCAACCTAACGGTATTGATGTAATTTTGGTAAATGCTATTCCTATAAATCATGGACCTCAAGTATCAAATGGCTTTTCACAAGAAAATTACATAACTTTTAAAAAAATTGAAGAACATTATACTAGTCAAGATCTTCATATTGTTGGTTTTTATTTATCACATCCAGGTTGGGGTTTATTTTTTTCAGATATTGGATTAAAAAATCATCGATTTTTTCAAACTGAACAGAAACCCTATGCTTTTTGTATTGTTTTTGACCATACTCTAATGGGTAAAGACGAAAACCTTGGATTTGAAATTTATCGCTTAGATAATTATTTAGATCAAATGGCAAAAGACCACCATAAAGTAACCTATGAACTTGAACCTCCTAATACCTTAGATTATTACAAATGGATACAAAAATTTGTAGAAGACACCCAAAAGCGAGAACCAATTTTAATTAAGGAGTTTAATGAGTTAATTGATACAGCACCAAGTGATCTTCAAGAAATACCAAAATCAGAGATAGAAATGGCTATTTTAAAAAAAAGAGAGGGTCAAAGTGTGATGAAGCCAATAATTTCAGGTTTTCAAGAAGGCTCCTCACAATTTTCAGAAATATTCTCAACAATTTTTGAAACTCATGTAGGAGATTGGACAAAGGATGTGAATCAAGGAACTTTAAATGGCTCTGAATTAATTCGTGATAGTTTGACCCATATGAAAGAAAAAATTACATCTGGATTTGACAAATTAGATGGTTGGTTAAATAGAAATTTAAATGAAATTGTGGATGGATTTAAAGGGCAATTTTATCAAGAGATAGACAAACAAAAACAGGCTCAAAAAGAATTAGTTAGCCAATCATCAAATACCAAAAGCGAGATTATAAGTAATTATGATTCTAATTTGAATAAAAATTTCAAAAATTTGACAACTGAAATTGAAAATAAAACTCAAGAATTATCAGATAGTCTAAAAAAAGCATCTCTTAAGACTTCGGAAATAGATGAATTAATAAAGAATTCTTCACAGAAAATCTCAAAAATCACAGATAATACAAATACTATTTCTAATAACATAAAAACTGGGATAAATGGAAGTTTTACTTCATTTGAACAAATGATTGATTCAGAAATTAAAAAATTGAACGATGAGTTAAATAGAATTAAGGAGGATTATTCGAAAATTAGCAACTTTGTTAAAAAATTTCAGAATGTAGCAAACAACTTAAAAGAATTTTAAGTTTGTTATATTCGAGATATGTAGTTTGTATTTTGGAATGTTTGTACTTAATCTTTTTAATTGATTCCTTTTAGCGATATTTGACAGAATTCTTCCAATTCTATCCGCTTTGATATCTAAACCGTATTGCTCCTTTAGAACTGAATTAATTTTATAAGAACTTAGTATAACAACGTCAGAAATATTTTTTTCGCAAAGTACTTCGATGGCTTTTTTTATTAATAATACTAATTTTTCTTTTTCGAGATTTTGTTCCTTTTCCATCATAGTAATCTATATCTGATTTAACATATAGATTATGTTTTTTATACTTTTTAAAAATTATTATCGAGTTTATATTTCATATCCAAGTAAATATGTTAAAACTTCTGAAATTTGTTAGAAAAAACTTAAAACGGAATACAATTATTATCTTTATTATAACCCTATAGTAATCTTTAATATAGGTTCAAATAATATATATCTAAGGAATATATAATAACAACTTCATTACAGAAATGTCTGAAAAGAACTCTAAAGCAAAGGAAACCTCAAAAAGGCTAAAAATTTCAAAAGATAAAGAGAAAAAGGTTAGTAAACCTTTATCAACAATAGTTAAGGATAAGATTAACAAAAAATATGAAAAATTAAAAGCTTACGTGATTCATAGAGAAATTTATGTTAAAGGAAAAGAGCCTCCAAAATCCTTTGCTTTTGAAAAAAAATTTATGGGGTTATATCTTTTATTTGTTTTTTATTCATTTGTTTTAATTTTAGGAATAAATGACCCTGAAAATCTTATATTTGTAATATTCATGTTTGGTAATCCTTTTGCTTTTGCTAATGCAATATTTTTATTCTTTTTAACGCTAGCAATAGTATTAAATTATGATAAATTCAGGCTGTTTATATTTGAAAATATGACACAAATAAAACAGCCGATCATATTTGGAGCAATAATTGCCGTATATTATATAATATTCTCATTTTACGGAACAAGTGTTAATTGGATAAATTATTTTCTCATCTTTTCTATGATTTGGTTAATTCTATTAAGCTCAAGATACTATACTTTATCGAGAAAAACTTCGACAAAAATAGAGGCAAAATTCATCTCAAAATATTCTTATTCCAGATATCTTCTTGCTTTAATTACACCGTTTATCATTATGTCCATACTTATTATTATATCTTTATTTTATAGAAGCTTGCTTGTATTTATTGCTTTAGACTTTTTTGGAGAGAAAGATCCTGTAAATGCGGTTAGAGTTTATAACTTTGGAATGCGAGTAGTAATGCCTCTAATTTACTTTAGTTTGGTTTTAACACTCGTATTTATTGTAGTAGAATTTTTTGCTACGAGAAGAAAAGCTGAAACAAGGAAAGCTGGCTGTTATGATAATTTTACCTTTTCTCTAATAATTTTATTTATATTTTTCTTTCAGATATTGCAGGTTAGTATATTTTTACTTTTGAGGCCTGAAACAATCGCAGGATTTAAAAGTACAGTTGGAGCTAGTGGAACAGCTCTCACATACCTTTATTTAATCCAATTCGGTATCTCTATGATTTTTCTTTATCGAATAATCATTAAATTAGGAGGAACTTTTGATTGGAGAATTTTATTTTTCAAAAGAGATGGTTTAATTTTGTTTTTTCTTGCGTGTGTTTTTGCTGATTCTTTAACTGCATTTGCTTTAGCTAGTCAGATTGAAAATCAGGAATTAACGCTATTTGGAACAATTCTAATGGCAAATAGATATGTAATTTCCATTTTAATGATAACATTCTTAGGGATCACTCTGTTATTGTATTACTTGAAACCCCATGAAACATCAATGTTTATGCGATTACAAAAAGAAACAGTGAAAGAGGAAGAAGACACTATGGATATAATTTACAAGCTTATTAAAAGTGAGTATATCCGAAGAGGTGATGAGTATCCCTTAGAGATTTTGGAACGAGAGCTCATTAAAGCTACTAAACTTTCAAAAGGGGAAGTTCATTCACTCGTTAAAAGATTGGATACTCAAAAGGTAGATGTATCTATCTCCCGAAAGAGAGATAAGTCGGGAAAAGTAGTTCAGATGGTTGAATTTCATTCTATTACTGAGCAATTTGAAAAAAAGGGAGATGCGGAGGAAAAAGCAAAACGTTTCCTTTCTCGAAAATTGATTGAAACTACATCAGCTAAAGAGAGAAAAGCATTAAGAGTAACTACTCCTTTAGAAAAGGAAAAAGCATCCGATCAGTTTATTGCTTCCCTTGCCTCAACTTATACGAAAAAACAAAAAGAAAAAGAAGTATTAGAGGAAAAAGCAAAAAGAGAGATTGCCTTTACAGAAAGAAAACTCCCCGAGTATTTAAAAAATCAAATTTTAGAAATTTTAAAGAAGGAGTATTTATATAGGATTGAGAATACTGAAAGTTATCCCGATTATCATTATCCAATTTCGCATATTGTTAATCAAATTTCTATGGCAACTAGGATTACTGTCGGGGAGATATTTCTGATTCTTGAAAGTTTAAGTAAATCTGACCTTGAGCTCACTTTAATTAAAAATCCTGAGGAGCCCGAAGATAAGAAAATCAAATTCTTTCCTATTGCGGATGATGAAATAAGTTATGCTTTAGCTAATTTTAGACCAGAGGATTTTTCTGAAGTAAGAATTAGGGTAATTAAGAAATTAATACCACTTTTGAAACAGAAAACCACTAGCACCATCTTAGCAAGTATTAAAAGAAAAATTCCAAATCAAACGGAAAGTCAAAAAGCATGGCGAACCATCCTGGATCGTTTAATTGATTATTATCCATTATTTACTAAAGAACTAATTACATTACCAGATATCAAAAAACTTCCAAGAATTATCGGTAAGCTTAAGAAAAAATAAAAATACGAAAGTTTTCAATTTTTTTACTTTTATTTATTTAATCTAATCCAATCTTCGCTATTTAAAGCGATAAATTATAAACAGATAATAAATTTAATTGGAGAAATAAGAAAATGAATTTCAATATTAATGAAAAAGAGTTATTAGAGTTATTGCAAGAGCTAATCAGGATTGAATCCATTAATCCTACATTATCTAAGAAAGGAAGTGGGGAAGCTGAGATCGCAAAATATATAGGAGATTATTTAAAAGAAATTGGGCTGGAAGTAAAGCATCAAGATATAGGTGATGGAAGATTAAATACCATAGGTATACTTAAGGGGACGGGCTCCGGAAAAAGTATAATGTTAAATGGACATACCGACACGGTTAGTATTAGTGGTATGGAAATAGAGCCATTTAATCCTGTTTTTAAGGAAGGAAAAGTTTACGGAAGAGGAGCTAATGATATGAAAAGTGGGCTTGCTGCGATTATTCTAGCTATTAAAACATTAATTGAAAATAATATAAAAATAAAAGGAGATATCATTTTAACTTTTGTCGCAGATGAGGAATATGCCAGTTTAGGAACTGAAAAGTTGATCGAAGAATATCATGCTGATGCTGCTATTATTTGTGAACCCTCTAATCTGCAAATTGTTATAGCTCATAAGGGATTTGCATGGATCAAGGTAATTATCCATGGAAAATCGGCACATGGAAGTCTACCTGAGTTTGGCGTCGATGCTATAGTTAAGGGTGGTAAATTTTTGGCAAAACTAGAAGATTTGGAGAAAATGATTCTTTCTCAAAAAAAACATCCATTACTCAGTTCTCCTTCATTACATGCGTCTCTTATCAAAGGGGGTATTGAATTAAGTACATATCCTGATTATTGTGAGATTCAATTAGAGAGAAGGACATTACCAGGAGAGGACCGTGATTATATAACTCAAGAAATAAAAAATTTAATTACAAATTTAAGTGGAGAAGATAATAAATTTAAAGCGGATTTTGATTTACTTTTTTATCGATCGCCTTTAGAAGTATCATCAAATCAACCCATAGCTAAATCACTGTTTAAAATATGCAGTGAAGTATTAAATCGTAAAATCAAATTTAGCGGATTTAGCGGTTGGACAGATGCAGCAATCCTAAATGATGCTGGGATCCCTACAATTCTTTTTGGAGCAAAAGGCGTAGGATCTCATAGTTCACTTGAATATGTAGATTTTAAATCTGTTGTTTCTACCGCTCGGATCCTAATAGGAACAATCTTAGATTTTTGTAATTAAGATGAGAATAATAAATTATTAAATTTTAAATTTAACATTCAGAATCTGCACACCGTGAGCAAAAAAGCTTATCTAATTTTATATACCCACATTCAGGACCCATATAGCACTCCCATTGATTAGTTTGTTCGTTATAAATCATATCTTCCCCACAATGAACTGGAATCGTCTCAATTTTATTCCCACATATGCAACATCTCATATTTACCATATTAAATAACCTCCATTTTTTTCCCAAAAAATAAAAACAAATTTAATAATAAAAAAGCTCTGACTTCACTTTATTTGACCTTTCGGAAGAATCATTGTAAATCTTAATCGCTTTTATATTATTAATTATAAAATATAATAGAATAAGATTAGTATTAAATAGAAGAAATTAAAAAAAGTTAAGAATAAAGTTTATTTTCATTCTTTTACTAATATTTTAGCTATTGGCTTAGGCAGAAAAAAGCCAAAGTAAAATTCAATACTACCAGAGATAAGTAATGCACGTACTAAAATTAATTCCAATGGTCCTAAAAGAAAAATAGCCTCTAAGGCTGCTCCAAACGCTATTGAAAGAAATGCAATTAAGAGAAAAACTCCTTTCCATTTGATATCCGATTTTTCCGATTGTAATGATTTTCTTGAAAAGATTATACCTGTTATCACTATTGATAATATTGCAAATATTTGAAAACCAATGAAAAAATCTGTAAGTCTAGAAGTAAAGATCCCCTCCTCAATACCTGTTCCAACCAGCTCAGTATTTATGCTAAGTAAAGTAAAAAGTATCACTTCAAATAGAGCGCATATTACCACATATATAGAAACGATGATCTTTTGAGATTTTAATCTCATAAGAGCGCAAAAAGAATATATCCAAAAAATTATCGCAAAGGGGGTGAACGCATTTTCTATTAGAAGATATACATAAGGTGTAAATTTGTAATTAAATAACGCAATAAAGATAAATTGAAAAGCAGAGACCCACCATGCAGATGTAATAAAAGCCCATGCTAGCCCAACTGTTAGAAGTGTCTTTTCTTTATACGAAAAATATTTTGATATAATCCGTAGACCCACAATTGTCGATACTAAGACCAAGATTAAACTTAAACTACCATAGAGAACGTCTGACTGTGTTAAATCTTCAAAAGCCATATCTTTTTCCTTCCAATTTTTTTAATTATTATCAAATCTTAAAATAAACTTCTAAAATCTTTTACTTATAAGTGATATTTATATCTTTCTAAATTGCCTAAATTAAATTATTAGCGTTAATTTAAATGAGATTAAATGAAATTCACATATAAGATAGGATTTATAATAAATCAAAGCTTTAAAAAACTAAAAAATTAAAAAAAAAGGAAGAATTTATTCTATTACTTCCATAGGTTTTCCATGGTGTTCTGGGATGGGTTGAGCTCCACAGGACGCACCCATCCAACAAACTAATTGGTCTCCTTCCTTATGCATAGGCTTACCACAATGCATTGGTAAGTCCTGCTCTGTACCACATTCCACACATTTTAATTTTCCCACTTTTTCTTCAACCTCCTTTTTTGGTTCAATTATTTCTTTATTTTCATCAATTTTGATATATTTCTCAGGATTTTTTTTAAATTCAACTTCACATGATTGATTGCAAAAGTAATATTTCTTGCCATTATATTCATGCTCAATCCAATCTTCTGGTTTTCCTTTCATGCCACAGACAGGATCAGTCACTAATTTCGTTTCTGTCATACCTTTTTGCATTAATTTGGGATCAATATTGTTAAAGTCCTTATATTTTTCAGGGTTTCGTTTAAACTCTGCTTCACACGATGGATTGCAGAAATAATAGTTTTTACCTTTGTATGTATATTCAATTGATTGGCTAGGGATTATTTCCATACCACATATTGGATCTATAACTTTTGTTTCAGTCAATAATTTCATTTCTTCAACTTGTTGTTTAGTTTTTGGTTCATATCTCTTTAATAAAAGAGCATTAGTAACTACTGAGACTGAACTTGTTGCCATAAAGACAGCTGCTAAGTATGGAGGTAAAAAATATCCCGTTAAAGCAAATAGTAAACCAGCAGCTAGAGGAATTCCAATAATATTATAAATAAACGCCCAAAAGAGATTTGTAATCATTTTTTTATACGTTTTTCTAGAGAGGTTAATAGCTGATACAACATTTCTCAAATCACCTCTCATAAGAACAATATCCGCTGTTTCAATAGCTACATCTGTGCCGGATCCCACCGCGATTCCAACATCGGCTTGAGCTAAAGCTGGAGCATCGTTAATACCATCTCCAACCATGGCAACAATGCGATTTTCATCAGAATCTTGAAGATTTTTTATAGTCAAAGCTTTTTCATTGGGTAGTACTTCTGCTAAAATATGTTTTTCATCAAATTCTAATTCCTGTCCGATACTGAGAGCTGTTTGTCTATTATCACCAGTTAACATGAAGAGGTCTATGCCCTTTTCTCTTAATTTTTGGAGTGCATAGGGAGTTTGTTCTTTAATTTTATCTGAAATACCTATTATACCCTTAACAGTTCCATCAATTCCAATCAATATTGTTGTAATACCTCTTTGTTGAAGTTCATCAAATTTAGATTTGAAATTTTCAAATGTTATATTATTTTCTAAAAACAACTTTTCATTTCCTATTAAGACTCTCTTCCCATTAATATTTGTAGACACTCCTTCTCCCGGAATAGCATCAAAATCAGTTGGAGAAATAAGTTTTAATCCTTTTTGATTTGCCTCTTCTATAATTGCTTGTCCAAGAGGGTGTTCAGAACCCATTTCAGCACTACCAGCATAGTATAGAAGTTCTTTTTCCTCTAAACCCGTACTTGCTATCTGTTTCTCTGTAATTACTTTTGTTACTTTTGGTTTTCCGACAGTTAATGTTCCAGTTTTATCGAAAACTATGGTATTGATCCCATTTATTGATTCCAATGAATCACCACCTTTAACTAATATTCCGTTTTCGGCTCCTTTACCCGTTCCAACCATTATTGCTGTTGGAATTGCCAAACCAAGGGCACATGGACAAGAAATAACTACTATTGATGTAAATACTAGTAATGCAATCTCAAGACCCGCACCTGCAATAAAATACCAATAGATAAAGGCCATTACTGCAGTAATAACTACTATAGGTACAAAATAATTACTAACTTTATCCGCTAAACGTTGTTTAGCTCCTTTTCTGGACTGAGCATCTTTTACAAATTCAATAATCTGAAATAGCATCGTCTCTTTCCCGATTTTTTCTGTTATCATTTGAATCAATCCAGTTTGATTAACTGTTGCTCCAATTACCTCACTATCTACTTCTTTCTTTACATATTGGCTCTCTCCCGTAATCATAGATTCATCAACCTTAGTTTTGCCTTTAATTACTCTTCCATCCACAGGGATTTTTTCACCTGGTCGTACTATTAATATATCTCCGACTTCGATTTCCTCGATTGGAATCTCAATTTCTCCATCATCTTTTAATAGAGTTGCTGTTTTTGGTTGTAGTCCAATTAATTTTTTAATAGCTTCTGATGCCTGCCCTTTTGTTTTATGTTCAAGGTATTTTCCTACTAATATAAATGCAAAGATCAAACTCATTGCCTCATAGAAAACTTCTCCTGATATAAAAAAAGTCGTCAAAAACGAATATACATAAGCAGTTGTAGTTCCTA
>JBHLNT010000165.1:0-9560 GCA_048941265.1 Promethearchaeota archaeon | reverse complement strand
GTAAATAGAGATTTAGGAAAGAAAATTGCAAAAATGAATATAGCAGAGGCAAAAAACATTGGCGCAGATGCAATTTCTTTTCTTTGCTCCGGTTGTCTTTTTAGACTCTCTCCATTTGCTAAAAGAGCCAATATTGAACCATATTATATTACTGAATTAGCTCAAATCGCTATAGGAGAGAAGCCTATTCACAAAATCGTTGATGCTACTAAAAGAGTTGAAAATTATCTTCTTAAAAGAGTTATGGACAATCCTCATATAATAAGAGATAGATATATTATTAAAAATGGCAAATTCAATCAAGTGTAATTTAAATATTTTCTTCTAATTTAGTATTAATTATTTGAATTATTTTCTTCAATAAAACATTAAATTTGAATTAAGTATCTTTATTCCGCTGTTATTTTAATAGGGGGCACAAAGACGAATCTGTGACCTGTTCTTTCCAAATGAATTGCTTCTTCCGGACAATGGTGAGCGCACACACCGCACCCAATACATTTATCATCGTTTATTTTCGCAATGGTATCTACTAATTCGATTGTTTCCATAGGACATTTCTCCACACAAGTTCCACAACCGATACAGTCATCTTTACTCACTTTCGCTAGATAAGAAGTTGAGGTAAAGAATGGCGATGCACCACGATAATACAGCTCGAAACCACCGCAACAGCATTTACAGCAAGCACAAATCCCTTCAATCTCCTTTTTGGGATCTAAGTGAACATGGAATATCCTATGAACAAGAGCTTCATCCTCCGTTTTTCGCAAAATAGTTGCTGCATCTTTCTTTGAAATTGGTTTAGCAAAACCTTGTTCTATGGCATGTTTAGCACCTTTTCCTAACAAAAAGCAATTGAGTTTATCATCCGTAACTGAACAATGCTTGTTTACAAGGTCTTTTTCATGTCGACAATAACAATTGGTTAACGCAATCACATCATAATCATCAAGAAGTTTAATTATATGTTCCCCGGGAATTACTTCCTCCCGTCCAACTTTAACTTCTTTTTCCACTGGTATAACGCGTACGTTGGGAAACTCCCTAATTTTCTTAAATTGGGAGGTTATAGCATCATAATTCTTTTGAGTTCTTTCGGTCATCTCATCAAACAATTTCTCAAATAGGTGTGCTATTTTTTTCTGCTTTTCTCCGGTTTCACCTTTCATCATTGTATATTCGAACATTCCAGGAAAGGGTCCCATTAATCTATATACATCTATGCCCGTAGTTTTACTTTGAGATTTGACCAGTACTCCATTGGCTAATAGCTCTTTTAACATTCTTTTTATAACATTCTCATCAAATTCGCCTTTCGTCTTTTCTAAAATTTGATCCATATTCAAGGAAGGTTTTTTAAAATGCAAAAGGAATCTCGCTTGTTCTTCATTGATTAAATTTTGTAAAATTTCGATTATAATACTATCATAATCCTTTGGAAATGGAACTGCTCCTGCTGTCGCAACGACACGAACAACTTTTTGCCATAATTTTTCTGACATTTTTACTCATTTTTTAATAATTAAGATTTAGAATTGAAAAAAAATGGTGATATAATTAAGTTTTGAATTATTATATACTATTACCCATTTTATATCCTCTGGCAATTGCCTCCATTACCGTTTCAGGTTTACGAGCGTCTCCAATTTTCTCGACTTCAATAGTGTCTAATTGTTTAATTTCTTGATAGAGAGAATCATTTGGTTCGACACCAGTGGCATAATAAACATAATCCACATCATTAATCGCATTTTCATTCTCTGAAGCATCTCTATAATTTACGTAATTCTCGCCTATTTCAGTTACTTTAACACTTGTAAGAAATTTCACTCCTAAGGCATCACATTTATCAAGAAGTACCCATTTTGTTGTCCTTCCTAACGCAGATCCTAGTTTTGGCAACATTTCTAATACAGCGACCTTATTTCTTCCCTTATGCAACATGTTTAACGCGACTTCAGTCTCTAAAGCTTTATATAAAGTAAGAAAATCAAATGCTTCAATACTTAATGCTCCGTATTTTGCGATATATATTGCTAATTCAACACCAGTAGCTCCTCCTCCAATAATCACATTATTTTTACCGACTGGAGCATCCCCACTAAACACATCATTGGCCCAATATACATTTTCTCTGTCGATTCCAGGAATGGGAGGTTTGACAGGATTTGAGCCCGTTGCCACAAAAGCTACATCAGGATTAAATTCTTTTACCTTATCAAGAGTGACTTCCTGCTGGAAATGTACATTAATTCCATATTTTTGAATCCAATAATTATAGTTTTCAATCATCCTTTTGAATTCATTTCTTCCAGGTGGAATCCAGATTATATTTAACAATCCACCAATTTTATTGTCTTTTTCAAATATATGAACCTCATGTCCTCTGATTGCCGCAATTCTCGCAGCCTCCAATCCACCTGCTCCAGCTCCTATAATCATTACTTTTTTCTTCTCTTTTAATGGTTTTAATTTTGTTTTCGCCTCATTTCCTGCTCTTGCATTGCGTAAGCACGTAACAGGCATCATTCTGAATACTTGATCAAAGCAACCTTGATTGCAGCCAATACAGTTCATTATATCCCGAATCTCACCTTTTTGAGCTTTCATCGGTAAATAGGGATCTGCTATTAATCCTCTTCCGATACAAATAGCATCTGCTTTCCCGGCCATCAAGACTTGTTCTGCTAATTCTGGATTGTTAATTCTGTTAGATGAAAAGACTGGAATCGAGACTCGATTTTTTACATTCTCAGCTAAATAGGTATAGCAGCCTTCAGGGACGTCCATAGTAAGTTGTGGAGTTTTAGTTTCATGCCATCCCCCTGTTACATTAAAATAATCTAAATATTTGCCCAATTCTTCAGCAATAACTCCTTTTTCTTTATAAGTATTGCTTCCCGGAACGAAATCATCTCCAGAAAGTCTATATCCAATTGGAAATCCATCTATTTTAGAACGCATTAATTCAACAGTTTCGATTGGAAATCGCAAACGATTTTCAAGTTCACCGCCGTATTTATCTGTACGTTTGTTGGTCTTAGGAGAGAGAAATTGGTCCATTAAATAGCCGGCATTGGCACAAATTTCGACAGCATCAAATCCTGCCTTCTGTGCTCGTACAGTAGAATTTGCAAAAGCTAATTGTTCGCGTTCGATATCTTCCAAAGTCATTTCCTTTGGAGTTGTTTTGCTAAATTTACTATATACAGCTGAAGGTCCAATTGGAGTTCTGCCAATAATCTGTGGCATTGTATAGGCTCCTCCATGATATAGTTGACAAACAATTTTAACATCATCACGGGCCTTATGAACCGCTTCTGTAAGTTCAGTTAATTTTGGTATGAATTGATCGTCATCAATCGATATCATTGATGGTAAACCTTTTCCATAAATGGAAACATAACATCCACCAACTATTAGCAGCCCAACTCCTCCTTTTGCACGTTCAACGTAAAAATCTATTAATTTCTTCGTAATATATCCATTTTTTGCTAAATTAAGATGCATCGCAGGCATTACAATACGGTTAATTACTTCCATATTCTTTATTTTAAAAGGTGTAAATAGTTTAAAGAATTTCAATTCTCATCCTCAATATATTGTTTTTTTTAATTAGAAATAACATGGGAATTTATTAAAATTTAATTAGAATTAAATTAAAACGCTTCTCTAATTAAATATTTAAATAAAAAACCATTAAACATGTGTTTCGCGAAAATAACCATGTTCAGCTTGAAGAATGGAGAGGAATAAATAATTTTTTTATCTTAACGCAATTATTATAATAAAAAACTATACTTTTGGTTAGATAAAAAATGAGTAATGATAATGTATTAATTGAGGAAAATGAGGATAAAACCATCACTACACTTAAATTAAATCGCTTAGATAAAAAAAATGCAATAGGATATGATATGATGGTGGGGCTTTTGGAAGCGATTGATAAAGTAGAACGATCAAATGCTAGGGTTGTGATTATTACTGGAACCGATGAACTTTTCAGCTCAGGAATAGATTTAAACTTTCTTACAGGTCAAGAGGCGGGGCCTGAAGGAGTACTTCCAGATTTAAGAGTCCCTCGCAATTTCAGATATTTTGCAAATACTTGGATCCATCCCATTCTTACCAAAATTGAAAAGATGGAAAAACCGGTGATTGCCCGAATCGGTGGAGTCTGTTTTGGGCTAGCTTTTGAACTGGCACTTGCATGTGATTTCCGATTTTGCACTGAATCTGCAATATTTAGTATGCTCGAAACGAAGATTGGAATGAATCCCGACGTAGGAGGAACAATCAGGCTTGTAAGGTTAGTTGGAATCCCAAATGCTAAAGATATTATCTTAACAGGAAGAAGATTTGATGGTAATGAGGCTTATCGATTAGGTGTGGTAAATAGAGTAGGAAAAACTCCTCAAGAGATGGATGAGATAATTAAAAATTATGTTGATGAATTAATTGATAGTGCCCCCTTAGCTGTAGGCTTGGCCAAGAAGCTTATAGATGATTGTTATGGACAGTCCACAGCTCTTGGCTTGGAAATGGAAACACTTGTGAGCTCACAATTACTACAAACAAAAGATGCAATGAGTGGTGCGCTTGCGCGCTTACAAAAAACTAAACCTAAATGGAGATGGAAATAAGTCTTTCTTCTAGTTTCACTCTTTTTTCTTTTAATATTTAAGTGTTAAGATTCTTCAAATTACATTCAATGGTTTTTAAAACATCCTTAATTTCAATAGTTATGTCAGATAAATTATGGTATAACCTTGCAAGAAAGATTTTAAGATCTGGTGGACCTCCAGTCCCTATTAATGAAACTTTGATTAAATTGTTAAAGACGGTATTGGATGATAATGAAGAACACGTGAAATTTCTTTTAATTTTTAATAAGCCTCTCAGATTAGATCAAATCAAGGAAAAGATTACATTAGATGATGATTCTCTACATAAAATCTTAGAGGATTTAATGCATGTTGGTTTGCTTACTGGAATTCCTAATAGAAGTACTGGTGTCATGATTTATCGATTGGTCGCTTTTTTACCGGGTTTGCTGGAATTTACGTTAATGAGAGGAGAAACAGGGGAAAAACAAAAGAAATTGGCACAACTATGGGATAAGTTATTTAAAGAAGGAGCTGAAATGCTTCAAAAAAATTTTGAGATGGCAATGGAAGCTTATAAAAATGCTCCTGCTATTGATAGAGTTGTTCCAGTAGAAGAACAAATAGATCCTCAAGAAGAAAAGATTATTCCAGTTGAGGAAGTGCATAAAATCGTTGAAAGATATGATGATATTGGTGTATCACATTGCTACTGCAGACATAGAAAGGATTTGCTTAAAGATCCATGTGAAGTTGATGCCCCACGACACAATTGTTTGAGTTTTGGCAGGACAGCGAAATTCGCTATAGATTACGACTTTGCCGAGCGAATTACTAAGGAGGAAGCATTAAGATTATTAAGAGAGGCAGAGGATTTAGGATTAGTTCATAAGACATTTCATGTAAGAGGAAATCCAGAAATGGAGGAATTAGCAATATGTAATTGTTGTAAATGTTGTTGTGGAAGTCTGTCGGCATATCATAAGGGTACGGGACCTATGCATACGCTAACTTCCTACATGGCAAAAATCAATAAAGAAAAGTGTGTAGGGTGCGGTACCTGTGTGGAAAAATGTCCTATGGAAGCTTTTGAACTAGTTAATAATGTAGCGAATCTTAATGCAGCAAAATGCATTGGATGTGGAGTGTGCGCCCATCTTTGCCCTGAAAAAGCGATAAAATTAAACAGAACCGGATTGCGAGATGTTTTTATCATTCCTAAACAATCTATGGCTAATTAATCAAATTAGTAATTTCAATTCATTCTCTTTTTTGGGATTTGTCCTACCCCCTAGAGTAGAATCTATTTAATTTATGTCTTTTTTTAAATTCGTTTTTTAGGTAATTTATTGATAAAAATCGTTATGTTTTTGAATATATAACTTACTTTCAGTATCAGTTGAAAACAGTTAAATATATTTATAATAGTAATTCAAATTCTAATTAACAACATTTATTTAAAAGAAACCAAAAATTAACTGATATTTTTGGAAAATAATAAAAATTTTAATGAATAAAGAGGAAAAATGTAAAAATGGCTAGACAAAATCCCACTTGGTATGAAACACCTGCAGTGCAAGAGATGCTCTCTTCTCTAGGTGGAAAGGCGGTAAGAGGAGTAATGTCAAATTATAATTCAGCAAAATTATTAACTGGGAAGGTTGGGTTAATTGGATTAATAGAATATTTTGATGCTACTCTCGATCCGGAAGATAGAAGAGCTATAATAATATGTGATGAATATACTCAGAGATTTACTAAAAAAATTACAGATCTTCTTGAAACAATAGATATGGAGTATAGAATTTGGCCAAAGGTGATCCCTGAAATACCTTTGCCTCAAATTGATGAAGTAGTTCAACTTTGCAATGAATTTAAACCAAAAGTTATAATTGCAATTGGAGGGGGGAGTGTGATGGACGCAGGAAAAATAACAATGCTTAAATATGAGAAGCCAGAGGAGAATCTCTTGTTGATTATTCCGATTGGATCTGTAGGATTACGTAAAAAAATTAAATATTTTGTGGCTATACCTACTACATCAGGCACGGGCTCCGAAGTAACATCAGCTGCAGTATTTACTGATACAAGTAGAGATCCTCCAAAAAAAATAGAGGTTATGTGCGATGAATTTGTCCCAGATATTGCAGTATTAGATACAGATTTTGTAAAAGATATGCCTCCATTCTTGACTATGGCAACAGGTTTAGATGCTTTATCCCATTCAGTTGGAAGTTATGTCTCAAATTGGGGAACTCCTTATGTGGATGCCATGAATATAACGGCGATAAAGGAAATTATAAAATATCTTCCTCGTGCGTATAAACATGGCTCTGATTTAGAAGCTCGTGCTCACATGCAAATGGCTGCGACCATGGCAGGATTAGGATTTGGAAATTCAATCCCGGGTATTGATCACTCTCTCGGACATAGCTTCGGAAAGGTATTTGGAGTTCATCATGGTCTTTCCGTTGGGCTATTCACCCCCTATTCTGTTGATTTTCAAAGTAAAATTACAGATAGGTGGGTAGACTTATGTCCAATTTTTGGAGTGGAAGTAAAAGGAAAAGAGAAAGATGAATTATTCAAAGAATTTATGCAATCGCTTAAAAATTTCATCCAATCAGTTGATGGTCCTACTTGTGTCAAAGAGTTAAAAAATCCCGTCATAAATAAGGAAGAATATTTCGATAAACTTGATCTGGTAGCTGATTATGCTTTTAATGACGCTGTATCTCTCTTTTCTTACCGTACGATTACCCCGGAAATAATGAGAAAGATATTCGAATATGCTTGGGATGGTAAACCTATTGATTTTTGAAATTAAATAAATGGAGGATGAAAAATGAGTGAAAATTTAAAAGGATATAATGGAAAGATTGCCTATGTGAACTTAAGTGAAGAAAAATTCGAGATTAAAGATCTTGATCCTCAAATAGCAAAAGATTATCTTGGTGGTACAGGATTGAGCGCAAAAATAATTTATGACTTGCTATCGGATGCGGATTATAAAACATTAAAGTCAGATCCTCTTTCTGAGATTAATCCCATAATTTTTGCAACAGGACCCATAACTGGAACCCTGAGACCATCATCCGGAAGGTATTCGGTGTCAGCTATTTCACCCTTAACTAAAATTTGGGGGGAAGGTACATCGGGAGGTACTTTTTGCATCTCTCTGCGGAATAGCGGATTTGATGCAATAGTTATTACTGGAAAAGCAAAAAGCCCTACCTATTTATATGTTCATGATGGGACTATTGAATTTAAAAGTGCGAGTGATGTATGGGGAAAAGACACATACGAATCCCAAAAAATCATTAAAAATGATTTAAACAATGATAAAGTAAAAGTTGCGACTATAGGGTTAGCAGGAGAAAATTTAGTAAAGTACGCTGCAATTATCAATGATGAGGGCAGGGCTGTTGGAAGATGTGGTATGGGCACGATTATGGGTTCTAAAAACTTAAAAGCATTAGCAGTTCATGGCACAAATCCGGTAAAAATAGCGAATCCGGGACTCAGCAAGAATATTTTGAAAGAGGCAGAAGAAAGACTCAAGGGAGATTTTATGAAAGCAGCTGTATTCAATGTATTTCATCTCTATGGAACAAATTCTTATCTTGATATTGGAATGGCATTAGGTGATACCCCAGGATATTATTTTACCAAATCCGAATTTTATGCTGAAAAATTGACCGGAAAAACGCTGAAAGAAACATTTCCTGTTTTAAATTATGGTTGTGCTGGCTGCACATTGCAATGCGGTAAAACCACAATTATCGAACATAATGGTGAAGAAATTGAGGTTGATGGCCCCGAATATGAAACTGTTGGTGCCTTAGGGACAATGGTGGGCGTATTTGATCCAAAAACAGTGGTATTAGGGAACCATATGTGCAACGTTCATGGAATTGATACTATCTCAGGAGGAGTTAGCATCTCGTTTTTAATCTATCTAGTTGAAAATAATCTAGGAATAGCAAAAATAAAAGAATATCTCAAAGACATTCAAATTGAAGAGATTAAATGGGGAAATGGAGAATTAATTTTAAAATTAATAGATAAAATTGCAAAAAGAGACGGTATCGGAAATGTGTTAGCAGAAGGCGTTAGAATTATGGCTGAAAAATTAGAGGTCGATCCTGAGCTAGCAGCACATGTTAAGGGTTTGGAAATGCCGATGCATGACCCAAGAGCATTTGATGGTCAAGCCTTAAGTTACATGACTTGTTGCGTTGGAGCAAATCACGAAAAAGCAGATTGGTTTAGTGCTGAAATGGGTAATTTGGATTATGCAAGATTACGAATTAAAAGAGGAGATCGACATAAAATTGACAGAAGAGAAAAAGGTGTAATGGCTTTACAAGATATAAGAGCCATCGATGATTCTGCGGTAAATTGTAATTTTAGAAATCCCGATCTTGAAGATATGTTCGGATATATTAATGCGGCAACCGGATTTGATTATGATAAAAAGACGTTTTTGAGGCTTGGAGAACGTATCAATAACATTAAAAGAGTTATAAATTGTAAGTTGGGAATCACTAGAGCAGATGATAAACTCGCCGGGATAAATACTAAAGTTCTACCGATGGGGAAAATAGCTGGTGTAAAGCTAGATATAGATAAAAACTTAGAGCGCTATTATAAAGAGCGAGGTTGGGATTGGGATACGGGAGCTCCCACTCAAGAAAAATTGGATGAGTTAGGGATATAAATAAATTTCTTAAAACTTTTTTTTATTTTTATTTCGAGTTTAATTTCCACTTTCTGTGCTTTTAAGATAAAATAAGGAAATTGAAAAAAAATTAAGTTAATGTTAAATCTAAATGAATATCTGTTAGAGGATAAGAGATACAGGGATGAATAAATCCATAATTTTGGTCAATCTCACGCATGGTCACCTCAGGAGGCACGAAAACTTTACCTGAAACCATTTTTGTTCTACAA
>JBHLNT010000164.1:0-9568 GCA_048941265.1 Promethearchaeota archaeon | reverse complement strand
TAAGTTTTCCTTTTAAACTTACTTCTGGATTATGGGATTTGATAGATACGTGAGCAAACAAAATCCCAGAAACTAATACTGTAAATATAAAAATACCGAAATAAATTTCCATAAAAAGACTCCAACGTATTCGAAAAATTCCCATAAAAATTCCTAATGACGAAGGTTCCGTGAAAAGCAGATAAAAAAAGTGGATTTCAAAAATTACGGTAAATATCAGAAATCCCATTAAAATTATAGTTTTTCTTTTAGGATATAGCAAATCTGCAAATGATATTAACCAACAGAAAATAAAGAATGGGATAAATGCATATGAAGCTATGAAATAAATTACAAAATCTAATGTGGTCTCTACAAAGATTATCATGAGAAAAGATATGGCATCACTTATCCATGGATTGGAGATCCCCATCCAAGCAAGCCCAACGAATATTTAATCCCTAGTTTTAAATTTAAGATATTTCAATAAAATAGAGATACCTAATATGTAAGATATAATCACATAAATTAAACTAAAACTCCCCTGCAAGAGGTCAAGAGGAGATAGATTATTCAGGTTAATTTCAATTCATCTTATATATTTGGTATCTCAATATGGATGTTATTAACATTAGACTTCTCTATATATAATTTTAAATATAAAAATTTGTATTTTTAATTATCAGTTATAAGATTTTTTCCTCTGAAATTGAAGTAGGTAAGATTAAATATAAAGCCCACTTTTTTAATATTCCTTTCGGTATACTTCCTTTTTGAACTTTTCTCAAAATCTCTAATCGTGCAGCCTTAAAATCAATAGGTTGCTCATTTATAAGCTCTATTGTCAAATAATTATTTTGAAGTGCTTTCTCAATTTCCTCCACTTTTGGACAATTATATATTGTTTTACGTATCTTACCGTCTGTGTCACATTTAATATCTTCGCTATAAGGAAGGTATAACTCCCAAGGAACATCATTATTTTCAAACCCTAATAATAATAAGGAATCAGCTTGAATATTACAACCATTGTTTAAACAATCCAACAAATATCGGGGTGCTATTACATCAAAGTTTTTTAAACTAAAAAAATCACCTGCATATATATTTACATCTTTAGATAATTTGATTTTTTTCGAAATATTTATAGGATATTTGAGACGAAACCCCGATCGAAAAATCTCACCTCCGATTATAGGAATTCCCTCCTGATTTTTAATTACTATAACATCTCCAGTATCAATATTGATTAAGGGATATGATGTATTATGGCGGGATATCAATAATTTACCAAATTTCTCCTTAGCTTGTGTAATTAAACTATAATTACCTTTATATTCTAAAACTGGCAATGTCAAGGGAAATATATACATTTTATTCGAGCGAGCTAGTGCGTAATCTCCTAAAGATGATGCAAATGGACCTAATTCACTACCAACATATAAATTAGTAAATTTTTCTCTTCCTTTTTCCCATTTCATAAATGTTCTTATTGATTCCCATTGATTTGAATTAAGAGAACTAATACTGAATATTACCGTTGCTTTTGAGACTTTCTTAGATAATTCTTTTTGAATTTTAATTGAAGCTGCATTAAATCCTTCATTATTTATCATAGTTATAAACTTTTCAATTATGAGATTTTCATTTTTGTTTAGAGCATCTAAAGAATTTTTTAATCCCTGGCGAAATTTTTCTAAATTTGCCCATCCTAAAATCGTTGCTGCGGGAGCAGAAACTACGGTTAAATTTTCAAGTGATAAAATCTCTGAAATAATTTCTAAATTATTTGAATTCTTATACTCGTAAAGTAAATAAGAATTTGGCTTAATTGCAGAAAGCATAATTCTCTGAGAGAATTCGGAAGAGTACAAAGAAATATATTTTCCGTAATCAAATTCATTAATACCATCTAATTTTAATCTAGAAGGAACAAATATTACAGCGGAACCTTCTGAGTTTAAACCACTCGATTCAAAAATAGCTCTCATTCCGGGTATCCATAATTTTTCAATAAGAGATTTCGTCATATGAAACCATTTAATCCCTACTAAACTACTGTCAGTAGTTCCTGAAGTGTGGACCATGATTAAAGGATCAATTCCTTGATAATTTTCGATGTAAGTTTCTAAATTTACCGAAAAACTTCTGCTGTCAGTTTTCTCTTCTTTAATTCTATTCAATAAATCATCCACTTTATCTAAACCTGAGAGTTTTAGAGCTAAATCTTCGAATTCATTTTTAGATGTAATATTTAACCAATCTTTCCAATCTATACTTTGAATATCTGAAAATGATTTATTAAATACCTTTTGAATTTCTTCATCAAAATCGTAAGCTTCCATGGTTCTCTCCGAAAGATTATTTTTGAATTATTGTCCACTGCTTATAATTATAATGACTAAATATTAAATTCATTTGTATAATAATTAAAATATAATCCAAATTAAGGTGAGATGAAAAAAAATGTCGAAAAAAAATCCCTATACTGGATTTAAAATTAGGATGGAAAAAATGCTGATTCATGGAGAGTTGGGTGACAAAGCATTATTTCTTGCTTGCGATCAAGGTTTTGAACATCGCGCTGATTTCACTATACCTGAAGCGGCAAATCCCGATTATGTAATGGCAATAGCAGAAAAAGCAGGTATACCGTTAATTTTACATAAAGGTACTTATATCCGATATGCCGATAGACATCCCGATGTTCCGATGGTGTTAAAACTTAATGGAAAAACCGAATTGTTTTATGATAATAGAGCTCCTCAAGGTGGAATGGATTGTACTGTCCAAGAAGCTCTCGGAATATGTCCTAGTCTAGTTGCTGTAGGATATAGCTTATATGTAGGAGGGCAACATGAAACTGAACAATTAACAGAATTGGCTGAGATAGTAAGGGAAGCAAGAAGCTTTCAACTGCCTGTTATAGTGTGGGCATATGTGAGGCAACATAATCCTCGAATTAAAGAAGAGGAGGGAAAATGGGAAAATGTAAGATATGCAGCTAGAGTGGCCTTTGAAAACGGTGCCGATATAGTAAAATTATATTATCCTGAAAATGCCGAGGGACTCAAAAAAGTAAAGGAATATGCACCAGGTATTTTCTGTGTAATAGCGGGGGGAGCAAAAGCAGATACCATTCAAATTGCATATAATACTGCCTATCAGATTATCCATATCTTAGACGGTATGGCAATAGGCAGAAATATATTCCAAGATCCTAAACCGATCAATAAAGCACTCGGTTATAAAGCTATATTTAAAGGAAAAAGTGTAGAAGATGCATTAGAAATTTATAACAGAGAAAAAATTGCGGTTTTATAATCCTTTTTTTTCTAAATTTTCATTTTAAAGGTTTTTTTAATAAGGAATTCTTTGGAATAATTTGCGGAATTTTTTCACCTGCTTCAGCCATTCTCCTTTTTAATATTTCAACTAAATCAGCCCTTACTTGAGCATACTCAGGATCGCCAACCAGATTTTCTCTTTCATAAGGATCATTCTCAAGGTCATATAAAAAATCTTCCATATAAATATCGCTTTTAGCATATAACCACCCGCTTTTATTTGGAGATTTTATAGAATATTTCCATTTTTTTGTTCTTATTGCTCGTCCAACTTGGGATTCGCTAATTTGAATAAATACTTCTTTAGGCCAATTTTTAGCTGTGTCATTTACTAATTCATGTAGTGGTTGACCTCTCATATGTTTGGGAGGCTCTATTCCTGCACTTCTTAACAATGTAGGGGGAATATCAATTAAACTCACAAGTTCAGTTATTTTTTTACCACCCCTAAAACCAGGACCCTTGATAATTAGAGGAATATGAATCGAAGATTCATGACAGGTTCGTTTATATTCTTCTTCCGCCTCTTCAAGTATATGTGTCGTATTTCTCGTTTTAAAATGACAGCCATGATCACTACTATAAAAAATGATTGTATTATCCAACATTTTTAATTCTTTTAATTTATCTTGGATTCTTTTGAGGTTTTTATCAATACTATGACAACATCCGAGATAATCAGGATAATTCTCCTGCCAATCGCCTTCTTTGCCCTGAAGATCTCCCGGTACGATATAATTCTTGAATTTTTCTCTACTACCTATAGGGCCCTCAAAGACATCATGGTCATTTTGGTGATGAGGTTCAAGAAAAGAAACAAACAAAAAGAGAGGTTTTTGACTCGTGCGAGTTTCCAAATATGTCAGTACGAAGTCAGTGAGACAATCCACACGATACCCCTTAAATTTAACTTTCTTCATATTCGCATCAAAAAGAAATCCATCGTACCCATGAGAAGTATATTCCAGCATATCTGCCGCCAACCAACAATCTTTATAACCACCCCTTCGCTCAGGAGGGATTGCCTTTCTAAAATAATATGCTTCTTCTCCTATGTCTTCCTTAGAAGGGCCATGATTACTCGCAAGATGCCATTTCCCAATATACCCAACTTCATACCCATTATTCGAGAAATAATTCGCAAGGTTTTCATTATCAAGTGGAAGTGCAATACCATTTCTATAGCAGAGTGTTTCTGTAGCAAATTTACCCGTTTGTAAACAAGATCTAGCTGGACCACATACCGGTTGGCAAGTAAATGCGTTCGTAAAGAGAACTCCTTCTTGTGCCATTTTATCAAGATTAGGAGTCACATTTAACTCCTGCCCATAACATCCACAGGTATCATGTCTCTGCTGGTCAGATAATATAAATATAATATTAGGTTTTTTCATTCTATTAGAACAATATTTTTGTTATTAATTCAGATTAAATTAACTGAACTAAGATTAAAAAAAAAGAAAGAAATTTAAATTTTAATCAGTAAGATATTGTAATTCTTCAGTTATTCCTAGCTTATTGGCCCTATTTATTACATATTTTACCCTCTTCTCTCTAAGGAGATCTATGATAATTATGGTGGGGATACCAGCAAATGTCGCATAAATCGGTACTGGAATCACTATTAAAAATAATATCAAGAATTGACCGAGATCCGCATTATTTCCTACATCAATAAAAAAATCCATGAGAATATAAGAAAACGTAAAAATAACTCCGATTCCTGCGTAACCTTTAAGAAATTGCATATACCACTTTCCCAAACTCCTATATTCTACAAATTCACCTGTTTCTTTGACTTTTTCTCTATTAGTATATCCAATACCAGCATCATCAAGAAACCAAACACCTGCAAATAGACCAAATGCAGGGCCTATTGTAAAAATTGCTATAGTGACAAAAGCAAGGAAAGTAGCTTGCCCCGGACGATCTTGGAATACAGAAGCGTATAAAACAATATGCTCTAAATAGGGGGTTAACATTATAGCGAAATTAGCTGTCATAAGTGCTGGAAATAACGAGGTTAAAATTCCTTTTGATTTACTCGGTTTATCTCTTAGCTTGATACCGTAAATCATTCTTCGCCCAATAAAACGTTTGTGGACATAGAGATATAAAGGTGCCAAGATATAGCCAAAAAGAATCCCAAAAATAATCGGCATAATAAAATAAAAAATGAAAAGTAAGAAAACTTGATCGCCAGCAGTATTTCCGGGTAATATTCGAGTAAAAGCAGATTGCTCTTGTTGCAATGCAAATAACGCAAAAAACATAATGAAAATATAGATTATCAAACAGATTAATTCATTTTTATATTTCATTTTTTTCACATAAAATTGAAGTAAATTATTATTGATAATCTAATAATTTTAATGAACCTATATAAATATATTAGAAAATCTAATATCAGTCTCCAGTTTAATACTAATGTTTCTTTACTTGGGTGTCAATGATATTAAATTAAAGAGGATAAAGTAAAACTTCAATAAATTCGATTATTGTTAAAAATTTAAAATTAATCTTATTGTAATTATTTCAAAATGGATTTTAAAAAATACTGAAAGATTGGACTAATAATATTTTAAAATAACTCGTTGTTATATCATCAAAATTATAGGTTATATCATACATTTTTTTGATTCATCTTTTTTAGTTTTAATAAGAGTCGAAATCCCCACAGAAAAATTTTTTTAAACACATTCTATATAAAAATTATAAATACTGGTCTAGCATTCTTTTAAAGAATATATTAATTTTTAAAATATTATAAAAAATTGAACTTAAGGAAACAAAAAAAATTAAGATGAGAAAAATGGGGTTTATTGATTTTAATACACAGAGAGTTTGCCCGGCATGTGGAAGAGCCATTAAAATTGACCACAACTTTTGTAAATATTGCGGAGTAGATTTGAGTGAAATTGAGCCAATTGGAAACGATAATATATTAAAACCGTTAGCTATAACTGCAGTATCTGATACTGATGCGGATGTGAGGAAAGAAGCTCTTGATACAATTGGAAGTTTTAAAGATAAGAAAGCGTTAGGTTTATTGACCTATGTTCTCTTCAATGATCCCGATCCTCGTTGCCGAAAAGAAGCGGCAGATGAGTTAGGAGATTTACATCACCCTTATTCACTTGAAGCCCTTGCTAAAGCACTGCAAGATAAAGATCCCGAAGTAAGAAAGGAAGCAATTGAAGGTCTTAAAAAAATTAAAGAACATAGCAAAGAAAAAGAATATAAAAAGGGTAAACCTGAAGAAAGAGGCATAGAAGATGACTCTAAAGAAGAGGGCTTCTAATAAAATTTAAATCTATTTATTTTTCACTTTTATCTTTTATTTAAGAGTATTATGCAATCTTCTTTAGAAATAAGATTTGTTAGAACATAGGGATTTTTTAATAAAATTTAATTAATTATATCACATTAAACCTTGGGAATTTCAGGGAGGTTTCTTCTTTTTGAAGTTTTTTCTGCATTTATTAGTGAGTCCTTTATTACTTCAATAATCTCTGCCTTTCGGGCTCCTGAGGCTAATTCTATATTATGCTGATCAGCATAGACTTTAAGTTCTTTCACGGTCATCGAATCAAAATCTTCTTCTGATTCCTCTTTTTTCTCAGATTTCTTTTCAGCAGTAGACTTGCTTTCAGCGGAACTTGACGTCTTAGTATCTTTAGTACTATCATCAACTTTTTCTAGTATTTCTAAGGCTTCAACTATTCCTCCTTTATCATCAAAATAAACTCTAAGCATTCGATCATCAATTTCAATTGTTCCTTTCGGTAAAGATGTGACTTGTTCCCATTCAGTTTCTTCCATAGTTTTCCCTAAGACATTGACTTTCTTCAAAACGGCACCGTATAAAGTGTGGCCTAATATGAGATTCTGCCGTTTATAACCATCAGGAACACCTGTTTTGATGATTTTTTCCATGATTATTTTTTTTTGATCTTCTGATAATCCTGTTGATTGCCGGGTTGTTGATAATGTTCCTGCATAGGAAGTTTTAGTAATTGGTGATACTTTTTTCGGTGCAGCTCGGACAGGTTCCCTACTGATGGGTATTGCTTTCTTGGCTTTCTCTTTACTCCCCTTAGGTAATGGAACTACCTTTTCTTTCTCAAGTTCTTCAAGAGCAGGTGAGACATGAGGCTCTGGTTTTGATTCAATCTTTACATATTTCGGTTCGGTATCGGGAATTTCGCCACGATCATACATCTTTTCTCTATCAATGTTACGTATATATCGCATGTCTGCTAATTTTTCCTCTACGGTCATGGACTCAAATCTAAATGCATTCAAAAACTCTTCAACTTCGTCCCCTTGATCAACAGAGACGATTTTACATCTATGGAATGCAGCATTTTTAACTAATTCCTCTTGAAGTGCTCCAGCAATTCTCGAGCTTATAAACCTTTTTCGCACAGGAGATTTTGCACCTTTCCAAATATAAATCCTTCTTAAAGATTCTTTAACAATTACCAAAACTTGTTCAGGATGTAAAAAATTTGAACCATTAGCGACTTTAAATTCTTCTTCAGTAGCAGGGATTCGAATTTTCTCACCAGAATCATCCAATTCATAAATCATGAAATTATCGTAAGCTTCAGACATTATATTTTCAGAAGATTAATTATTATAAAAAAATGAAATTGTATCTTACAAAATGTATAACATATTTTATATAAAAATTTTAGGACTTTCGAAGTTGTTAGTAATAGAATCATAAAAACATGTTAATTTTTTCAAACCAATAAATCTATTGAAATAAATAAGAGCCCATTTAGTTAATAGAAAAATTTTGAAATGAGTTGCTTTAGATTTTTTTAATTATTATATCTAATATATAGACAAAGAATTTAAATGAATTATAATTACTTCTAAAAAGAAACCATTCTAAATAAATTAATTAAAAAATAATAGGGAGCTTTTATGAGATTTGAAGTACGTAGAGAATTTCTCCTAAAAGAAAAATTATTTTCAATTCGTGATATTGTAAGGATCATGGATCCTGAAGAAAACATCATAGGAAATTTTGTTCGCAAAATTCTTTCAATAAGAGCATTTTATCGCCTTAAGGATCTTGATGAGAGGACGATTTTAATCATTAGAAAAAAAATAGCCTCTATACGTTCGGCATACAAATTTTTTGAGCCTAACGAGGAAGATGAACCAGATGAGAATAAGTATCTTGGGAAGATGGTAAGAAAAATTGTAACTATAAAACCAAAATATTGGATTGAAAATCCATTAGGTGATCGTATCTTCAATATGAAAGGAAATATTTGGAATTTAAAATATTCGATATACAGAGAGGGAACTGAAGTTGCCAGAATTTCTAAAAAATTCTGGAGAATTCGGGATACGTACGGGGTTAAAATTGTAAAAGATGTGGATGATAAAACTGCCATGATGTTACTGGCCATAGTTATCGCTCTCCAACACGAAAAAGAAGAGGCTGAAGAGAGGAGAAGACAACAATTGAGAAACCAAAGTTTTCACGGGACGTGAAAATTGTTTTAGTAAATTAGCTATTTATTTTTCTTTTCTTTAATCTTTATTTTTTCTTAATCAGAAATAAATTCGTTTTAGTATGCTTATGTATGCATTCCAATATTTATTTCTATAGATAGTAATGATAAAAAGTTTAGTTAAAACACATCATAAATAATATATTTAGCACCGAAAACAAAACCAAGAAGTATTTTTCTATCCGTAACTTCATCTTTAATTTTTAGAGCATAGGAGTCATATAGATTTAAAAACTCATTATCTATTTGGTCTTTCCATCTCTGAGTTTTATCAAATTCGGCTATAATTTTTTCTGTTGCTATTTCTTTAATATAAAATTGAAAATCCATGAATTCTCCATATGCTTCATACCATCGACGCCCACTTCCATCTTCCAGAAAAAAAACTGATCTGAAGTTTGTTACCATCTTTTTTTTATATTTCGCAATTAGATTTCCTTTAGGATCTTTTAATCGGTGCTCATGATGTAATGACAAGGATTTCGGGGTCAATACTGCTAGCACCTTATCATCTGAATCTTTAATTAATGTATTGTTACTTTTTTTTTCGACTGAGCCGATTATTTCTCCTTTCTCATTAAATATTTTCCCGGAACCATGTTTCCAATAATTTTCAGTCATTATATAAAATTTTTGTTGAATATCAAATAAATCTACTTCGCTTTTGAATTCTGTAACATATAAATCAAAACCACAATTTTCACAATA
>JBHLNT010000163.1:0-9585 GCA_048941265.1 Promethearchaeota archaeon | reverse complement strand
ACCATGCTGCGTTCCTCCGAAGTTGGTCTTCAGGACGCGCATGCCACCCACGAGCACCGTCATTTCGGGTGCGGTCAGAGTTAACAATTGCGCTTTGTCAACCAGCATTTCCTCAGCTGATACGGCATAGAGAGCCTTTTGGTAATTGCGGAAGCCATCCGCCTTGGGTTCGAGGAAGGCGAAAGACTTTTCATCTGTTTGCTCCTGCAAGGCGTCCATACGTCCTGGTGTGAAGGGAACCTTCACTTCATAACCGGCATTTCTCGCAGCTTGTTCGATACCTACGCAACCAGCCAGGATGATCAAGTCAGCAAGAGATATCTTCTTGCCGTCGGGCTGCGCTCCATTGAATTCAGTCTGGATATTTTCCAAGGACTTGAATACTTTCGATAGCTGGGCAGGTTGATTAACCTCCCAATCCTTCTGTGGTGCCAGACGAATGCGAGCCCCATTCGCACCACCGCGCTTGTCTGAGCCACGGAACGTAGACGCCGACGCCCAGGCAGTCGATACCAATTCCGAGATAGACAGCCCTGAAGCTAGGATCTTGCCCTTGAGTGAGTCAATGTCCTTTTCATCAACTAGTTTGTGATCAACCGCTGGGATGGGGTCCTGCCAGATGAGTTCTTCGTCAGGAACCTCCGGGCCTAGATAACGAGTGCGCGGACCCATGTCGCGATGGGTCAGCTTGAACCACGCCCGGGCGAACGCATCCGCAAATTCATCCGGATTCTCCATAAAGCGCCGTGAAATCTTTTCGTAGTCAGGATCGAACCGAAGAGATAGGTCGGTGGTCAGCATAGATGGCGCATGACGCTTGTCTGGGATGTGGGCATCCGGTACGGTGCCAGCACCCGCACCACCTTTCGGTTTCCACTGATGCGCGCCAGCAGGACTCTTAGTCAATTCCCATTCAAAACCGAATAGGTTCCAGAAGAAATTGCTACTCCATTTCGTGGGGGTGGTAGTCCAGGTGACTTCCAGACCACTGGAGATCGTATCGGCACCTTTGCCAGAGCCATAGCTGCTTTTCCAACCTAAACCCATATCCTCGATATCAGCCGCTTCAGGCTCGGGTCCCACATGTTCTGCAGGACCGGCACCATGGGTTTTTCCGAATGTATGGCCGCCTGCGATGAGCGCCACTGTCTCTTCATCATTCATTGCCATGCGTGCGAATGACTCGCGGATATCCTTTGCTGCCAATACTGGATCAGGATTACCGTCTGGACCTTCCGGGTTGACATAGATAAGACCCATCTGCACAGCTGCGAGTGGATTTTCGAGATCGGGTTTATCTTGATCGCCGGTATGCCATCGCTTGTCATCTAACCATTCTTGCTCGGAACCCCAATAGATGTCCTTTTCCGGTTCCCAGATATCCTCACGCCCACCACCGAAACCGAAGGTCTTGAAACCCATCGATTCCATGGCGACATTACCAGCAAGGATAATCAAGTCGGCCCAGGAAAGTTTCCGACCATATTTTTTCTTGATTGGCCAAAGCAGCCGACGTGATTTGTCAAGGTTGACATTGTCGGGCCAGCTGTTGACAGGTGCGAAACGCTGATTTCCAGTGCCACCCCCGCCGCGACCATCTCCAACGCGGTAGGTACCTGCGCTGTGCCATGCCATACGGATGAATAAAGGTCCGTAATGACCGAAGTCCGCTGGCCACCAGCTTTGTGACTTTGTCATAAGTTCAGTGAGATCCTTTTTCAATGCCTCATAATCGAGACTATTGAACTCTTTGGCGTAATTGAAGTCTTTGCCCATCGGATTAGACTTGGAAGAATGTTGATATAAGATATCGAGATTCAATTGGTTCGGCCACCAGTCTCGGATCGACATGCCACCACCAGCAGCGGGCCTTTTAGTCATACTCTTTTTACTTTTTTCATTCATAATTTTCACTTCTTTTAATATGAGAATTTTTAATTAAATTCAAAAGTTTATTAGAAAGATTCCTAAATAATAACTATTATTAATTGATTATAGTTCTACATAAAAAGATTATGTTTTTATCTTATAAGTAAAAAAAAAATTTATCCTGTAAGAACAAAATTTTTTACTTTTTAATTCTAAACTTTTTTTTTATTTAAAGGACTTTCTTATAATTATGAAAGAGCAATCCGAATTAGAACTAAATGATAAAAAACCCCGAACAAAAATTGTAAAAGCTTTATATTTTATTGGGGGAACTATTTCATTGATTTTAGGAATAATAGGAATTGTTATACCCATATTGCCAACAACTCCTTTTCTTTTACTCGCTGCGGCGTGCTATGCGAGAAGTTCTGAAAAGTTTTATAATTGGCTCCTGAACAATAGAATTTTAGGCTCTTATATTAGGAATTATATCGAGGGCAGAGGGATGCCAATTAAGGTCAAAATTTTTACTATTTCTATGCTTTGGTTTACGATCCTCCTTTCAGCGTTTTTATTCATTCAATTACTATGGGTTAGGATTGTTTTATTCATTATTGCCATCGCAGTAACTACTCATATCATTTTAATTCGACCAAAAAAAAGAAAAGAAACGGTTCCAAATCCGAAATAGTTACTGCTCTACTTTTCTTACTATCATAGTTATTGAAGATAGAATAATTGCTGTTCCAATTAAATGAAAGATTAAAAAATATGTCCAAATGATCTTCATTTTATTACCTATAAATAATATGCCTAATATTCAAATTATGAGATATTTAATTTAGCTCTAATTTTTAAAATCGCATAATATATTTTTTCATAGATAGGTAATACATCTGTAAAATATTTAGAAAATTTAAGTACTTCTTTATATCCATTAAGAGTTTTTAATACCTCTCTTTGCTCTTCTAATTCAAATTTAATTTTTTCTATTTTATCCTTCCATTTCATATATTCAGATAAAATATTAGAACTAATTTTTAAAAAGGCTGAAATAACTGATTTCATTTGATAAGTTAACTGTCCTGTTTCTGATTTTTCCGTAATTTCAATAATTCCATAATTAAGGAGATTATTGATTTCTTGTGAAACTTTACCGGCAGATAATCCTGTTAGCTTTCTTATTTTCTTCTGAGTTAATGTCTTTCTTGTGATAAAGTATGCGAATGTTTTAGAGAATAACTCTGTTTTACCAAAAAACATAGGTGTATATGTGAAAAAATCAATTATATCGTCCTCGATAATTTTTATTTCATCATTAAAATCTTGTATATAATCTAATTCTCTCGATTCTTTTATTTCTATTTCAAAATCAGTGTTATTTGAATTATTGATCATTTCAAAAAGCTTTGCATAGACTCCGATAACCGTCTCTATCTCCTCAAAGCGTTCTAAAATGGGTTTAATTTTTTCCTTTTTTTTATTGAAAATCTCATTTAACTTGGTTTTTTTTGATTTTAAAAATTGGAAAGTTTGATTAATATAATCTCTACTCATTTTTACTAAGGATGAGATATTCTGACCTAAATCTATTTTTAGTGAATAAATATTAGTATGAGTTCCTCGAATTAACTTTTTTTCAATAATACCAATACTATTCATAGCCGATAAATGAGTTGAAATTGATCCAATTGAATATCCTGTCAAATTTTTTAGTTGTTTTTGAGTCAAATGTTCATACATTAATAAATAAATCAAAATTTTTGATATTACTGGATTTTGACCTCTACGCTTTTCAATTTCTAGTGAGATTTTAACTAATTCCTTCTCAAACTCGCGAATTTTTCCTTCGAAAATATAATTTCTTTTAAATTTACTGTTAAGTGGCATTTCTTATGTTATTTAAAATGTTTAAAACATTTAAAATTTTTTAAATTTCAAAATTTGTGAAAATATTTAAATATATAGTAAAACTTTTTATTATTAGATTTTCAAATTTCAAAACTTGTGAAAAATCTATAAAAATTCAAAAAAAAGTAGAAAAAGAAAATTTATGATATTAAGCAAACATAAATCGATTAATTTAGATAATAGCGACCTCCAAATTGTAGTAAAAGATGTTTCTAAAAGTTATTTTGCCGGTGATGTTGAAACAAAAGCATTGAATAAAATAAACTTAGAAGTTAAAAAAGGATCTTTTAAATTGATTTTAGGTCCATCTGGAAGTGGCAAATCGACATTAATGAATGTAATAGGTGGATTAGATACACCAGACACAGGCAAAATTCTAGTTAATTATGGTAAAGGAGATTTTAAAAATATCCAAGAATTTACTTCTAAAGAACTTACATTATATCGTCGAAAATATGTTGGAATTATCTTTCAATTTTATAATTTGATACCAATTCTAACAGCATTAGAAAATATTGAATTAGCAGCTAGACTTTCATCAATAGCAAATGCAAAAATGAAATCTATAAACTTATTAAATGAACTTGGATTAGAAGGTAAGCATAATAGATATCCAAATCAACTTTCTGGGGGTGAACAACAAAGAGTGGCAATTGCGAGGGCTTTAATTAAGGATCCTGTTGTAATCTTGGCTGATGAGCCTACTGGTAATTTAGATTATGAAAAAACTAACGAAATTTATCGTATTCTGAGAAATTTTACCGACGAATATAAAAAGACAATTTTAGTGGTAACACATGACGAAGAAATGGCAAAGAAATACGCTGAGAGCTATATTCATATACGTGACGGAATTATTATTGAAAATATAGAAAACAATAGTGAAGCAGAAAAATAGTGAGGTGTTAAGTTATAAAAGGTTTTTCATTTTGGTTTGTATGGAAAAAAGCTTTCAGAACTTTAGTAAAGAATAAAAGTAAAACTTTGCCCATATTAATCCTTCTTGTTTTTACAATCGCTTTTGGAACAGCAATGTACAATATGCAAGATTCACGTAGTAAAGCAATTGAGGAAGTAGTAGACGATACTAATTTTGCAGATGGTTTTGTATATTTTGATCCTCTAAATCAAACAACCGTGGATTTTTTGTTAAAAAATGGTAGTATAGATCCATATTTTGATGACTTTGAAATGCGTATGATGCTTGTTGTCAAATTTGAAATATCTAAAGAAGAATACGACGGAATATTATTAGGGATTGATATGGCTCGAGAATCACACATAAATGCATTAATTAATAAAGAGAAAAAGGAGATCGACGATTACAAATTCGCATTTCAGATGAATTTTGCTGAAGAGAATAATATTAGAAAGGGTGATAAAATATCCATATCATATGGTTCTGTTGAGAAAAAAATTGAAATCGGTAAAATTGGGTATAATCCAGAGTTCCAATTTGTTCCTCTTTATAAAAATATTGCTTTCCCTTCATTAAGACCATATCCAATATTATATGTTGATATAAATTATTTAAATCAATACTTTTTGAATCAGACAACACCCTTAGTCAATCAAGTAATTTATAAACTTGATGATAAATCAGATCAAGATGATGTGAAAGACTTATTTGAACAGAAACTTGGAAATCATCTACAAAATATAATATCTCAGGATGAGCATCCATTCATTAAAAGCATGAGAGAAGATGAAAAGAATGATCGAGTAGTCATTTTTCTTTTGACTGGTGTGTTATTATGTAGCGCTATAATTACATTAATATTAGTGACATATAAATTGGTGGAAGATGATTTAAAATCTGTTTCAGTTTTTCAAGCTTTAGGGGCGAATAAACGTGAGATATTAGTTAGTTATTTAACTTTTAATCTAATCCTAATAACGTTAGCAATTATTTTAGGTATACTATTAAGTTTTCTAATTAATATTCCTATAAACAATCTTATGCTCAAAGCTATGAATATTCCAATCCCAATTGAACAACAATATTCTATTAATAATTCATTAGAGATAGGACTAGTATTATTCATAATAGCTATGAGTTCCACCTTGATTTTAGTTAAAAGAGCATTTAAAATGGATGTGCAACAAACCCTTAAATATGAGACCAAATTCTTAGAAAAAATCAATCTTATTGAGAAATTTTATCGAAAAATGAAAACTGAAATTAATCCATTTACATTGTACAATATTCGGAGAGTCTTCGGAAGAAAGTTACATTTAATTTCTATCATTGTTGCGTTGAGTTTTTCAGCATCTCTTTTAATTTTTTTCTATTCTTTTCAAGACAGTCTCAAATATTCTATAAATTACAAATTTGATACAATAGAAAAATGGGATTTTGTTGCTAATACATGGCAATATGAAAATAAAGATAATATGTCTAAAATACTTGATTCTATAAATGAAATTAAAGATTATGAATATGGTATTACCGGTTCAGTTCTATTTTCAAAAAAAGAGCATACTGATTTTAATGAATTCTTAAGGATTGAAGCATTTGAAGAAGATTCTAAACTTCATTTAACTGAATTAGAAGATGGAAAAAAATTAAAAAAAAATAGAGATGCTCTTGTTACTAAAGATATTATTTCCAAATTCAATTTGAAAATTGGAGATTCAATTTATGTAAAACAAGTAGGTTCAGATGATTCAAAGAGACTTACAATCGTTGGTATAGTCAATGATATATCATCTATGACATTAATCCTTTCAATTGATAAATCTCAAGATATTTTTAACAAGACAGGAAAAATTAACACGATTTACTTCACTTCTGATAAAGTTGATGAAGCTGCTGAGGATGTGCTCGATTTACCTCAAATTGAACAAGTTAGTAAGATGAAAGAAATAAAAGTAGATATTGATTACTATATGGAGTTGGCATCAACGATGTTTACTATTTTTGGAGTATTGTTTTTTGCTTTCGGATTCATACTACTAATGGTTATTTTCAAATCGATCATCGATTATCGAATGGAAGATTATTCTAATATGAAAGCAATTGGACTCTTAAATTCTGAAATCGGAAAAAATCTTTTCTTAGAAATGTTGGTTTACTTTCTATTTTCAATCACTATAGGTTTATTAATGGGTTCGATAATAATGAGTTTAATAATTCAAACTTATTCATCAATACTACCTGGACTTAGGTTTTATTTGTATCCACTTAGTTACGCTTATTACTCATTAAGTTTTAGCATTATTTTGATCAGTTCCTATATCTATAATTTCTATAGAATTAAGAAAATTAATATCGCAGAAAAAATGAGAGAAAAAACATTTGGATAAAATATACACTATTCCATTTTTTATTTTTGGAAATATTTTTCATATACTTGATTCTTTAAAGGGAATAAATAATCATTTTCACTCGTAATAAGATCTTAAAATTTAATGAAAAACAGCAGAATCATGGAATGATTTTTGCAGGTCTTTTTCTCACAATCATAGTGATTGAAAATATTATAATAACTGTACCTATTAAATGAAATAAAGTAAAAGATTCTCCTAAAATAATAAAAGCAAAAAACGCAACTAAAATTGGCATAGGAGACACAATAACACTTGCTTTACTCATTTCAATATGCGACAAACTTTTGTACCAAAATAAAACATCAAAACCATATAAAAATCCTATAAGTATAAAAAATAATACATTGACTGGTTCAAATAGAAGACTAATATTTGTTAATGGATAAAAGATAAAATAAGTCGATATTAAAAATACTCCAGAAATTGCATATCTAATAAAAGAAAATTGAATGGGAGTAATCTCTTTTTCCAATATTGGCTTTGTAATAGAATGTGCCAACATCCATAACATAGTTGTTATTAGCATAACTAAAACTCCTAAATTGATTTCAAGAACATTAAAATTACCTTGAGTAACCGCAAGAGTAAGTCCGAAAAGTAATAAGAATGAAAATATTATCTGACTTTTTGAGATTTTTTCATGATGTATTAAAAATCCAAATAATAAGGCGAATACTATAATAGTCTGTTGAGCCAAAGAACCATTTATAGCTCCTGCTAACTCATAAGCTACATAGAATAAAATCTGGGCAATTGCAAAATTTAAACCGATATAAAACAGAATTCCTTTATGTTTTTTCCATCCATTTAACAATAAATGCATTTCATCTAATTTATAAGGCTTCTTTTTAATTTCTGATTTTATTTTTTTTCTCTCAATCAAAAACAAGGGCAAAAAGATTATCATTTCAACAATACAAGTCATTGCAGCAAATATATAGGCGTCTAAAACTTTTGGTCTTGAAATTGCTACAATAGGTTGTAATGAAACTAAAAATAGAGAGATGAGTCCAAAAACAATTCCTTTAACATAATTCTTATCTTCCAAGATATTAAAAAAAAAGTGATTAGAAATTTAAACTATTTTGATTTTTAAGCTTGCTTCCCTTACAATCATAGCTATAGAAAAAATAATTATACTCATCCCTATTAAATGGAATATGGTAAATACTTCTCCAAGAATTAAAGTGGCAAATATAGCTGTGACAATGGGAGTAGGAGATACTAAAATTGAAGCTTTATTTACATCTAGATAACTAAGAGTTTTATACCAACAAAATAATCCAGTTCCATAAACTAAACCCATTATAAAAAACCAGAAGTAATTTATCAGATCTGAAAAGATCACTAAATTCTCTGCCGGAAAAAAAAGAAGATATATGGTAATCAACATCAATCCCCCGATACCATTGCGTAAGCACACCATTTGTATCGCTGTAGCTTCTTTTCTATCTAACATCGGTTTTGATATTGTATGAGTGAACATCCAAATGCAGGCTAAAACTAACAAAACTAAGACTCCGGCATTAAATTCTAATATGTTAAAACTCCCTTGAGTTACAGCTAAGATTAAACCCAAAAATAACAGAATTGAAAAAAAAATCTGTTTTTTGGAAATTTTTTCATGCAATATTAGAAAGCCAAAAATTAATGAAAAGAAGAGCGCCGACTTTTGAGCTAATGATCCATTAATCGCTCCAGCAAGACCATACCCAATAAAGAATAATACCATTCCGATTCCAAAGGCCGTCCCCACAAAAATTAAGAGAAGTTTATTTCTTTTAAATCCATATAGAAGCGAGTTAAGTTCTCTCTCATTTAAACAATTATTCTTAAAATCTGTTTTAATTTTCTTTCTTTCAATTACCATTAGTGGAAAAAAAATTAACGCTTCTACTATCATTGTCATTGCGGCAAAAATAAAAGCATCAATAACCATTGGTCTTGAATTGGCTACAATAGGTTGGAGTCCTATTAAGAAAGTTCCTAATATTCCGAAAATAATACCTCTCCTTAAATTTTCATTTTCCACGATATTAAAAAAAAAGTGATTTGTAATTTAAATTATGGTAATTTTTCATTTTTCATTGGATTGACTATAAGAAAGATTGATATAATTATCAAGACTGTTCCAATTAAATGAAAAATCGTAAAAATTTCATTTAGGAAAATCGTAGCAAACAGCGCAGTAAATATTAGATTTCCTGAAGTAATTATTGTTGCTTTACTGACATTGATATTTTCAAGTGTTTTATACCACATATATAGCCCTATTCCGTAGATTGTTCCCATTAAAACACCCCAAAACATTGTAGTTGGATTTAATAGTAGTCCTATATTTTCTAAAGGAAAAAAAATGAAATAGGTTGATATTAAAAAAACACTCGATATAATATTTCTTAAGCATACTAATTGAATCGAAGTGATTTCTTTTCTATCTAACATCGGTTTTGAAATTGCATGGGTAAACATCCA
>JBHLNT010000162.1:0-9623 GCA_048941265.1 Promethearchaeota archaeon | reverse complement strand
TCTCTCAATTTACTTTCACTAGTGATTAATTTAATTCTTTGGATAGTTATTTAAAATGATTGATCTAAAAAAATAAATCACGTATATTTTTTAGATTTTAACAGAAGATTAATCATAAAAAATTTCTATAATCTGAAATTTTATTTAATTTACTTTGGTTTAAAGCATATTTTTTGTAGTTGCCAAGTGAATACAATTAGTCGGACATACACTAATACAAGCAGGTGGTTTATTCTCTGCCAGTCTATCAATGCAGAGATCACATTTGATAGCGATCTTTCTTACTTCATCAAATTGCATAGCATTAAAAGGACAAACTTCAATACATTCTTTGCATCCAGAGCACAGATTGGAATTGATCAAAACAATACCCTGTGCATTTGTTGAAATCGCGTCTATAGGACAGCACGCTTGACAAGGAGCTTCAACACAATGGTGGCAATATATTGGAATAAAATCAGGGGAATTTTCAATAACCCGTATAAGTCTTGATCCCAGGCCTAGTCCATGTTCTTGTTTGCATGCGATCTCACAGGCATGACACCCCATACAGTTTTTCTCATTAATTACGATAGTTATCTTCTCCATCTTATTCCTCCTTTTCCTTTGTGCATAATGATATGTTACATAATAGTACTCTTAAATTTGTTGCCCCCATTGCTGGATCCATGGATTCATAAGAATTATCTGTCAACAAATTTATGTTAGAAATCTCCCATCCGTGATCCGAACTCTTAATCTCCGGATACCACCAGCCATGTTCAGCCACAATTACTCTTGGGTCTATTCCAGTGTTAAACTTTGCTCTTTGTTTCGCACGCCCTCGTAGGGATTCGATCCAGATCCAATCGCCTTCCCGAATATTATGTTTCATTGCGGTTTCAGGATGAATTTCAACAATGGGATCAGGCCTAATCTCCCTAAGCCATGGTAACATGCGGTTTTCTGAGTGAAAATAAGTAGGGGTTCTCAATCCAGAGTTCAAAATATACGGATACTTTTTAGCCAGAACTGGTGTAGATACTGGACTTTCGGGTATTTCTGTATATTTCGGTAAGGGATCAAAACCCCATTTTTCAAGAATTGTAGAATAAAGTTCAACTTTCCCTGTTGGTGTGGAAAAGCCTTTTTCTTTATATTTATAGTATTTCATTTCTCCTCTGAGATATCCAAGCTTCTTAAATTCCTCCCAAGTTAGCCCAGTCGGTTCTAAGATCCAATTTAGGGAATCTTCTATGCTATCCCACCATTCTTGACCTAATTTCTTGCCTAGCTCCATAAATATTTTATGGTCTTGCCAACACTCCCCAATTTCCACGACCTTTTGCCTTGCCAGTACATATCCGTGAAATTTCCAGTTTTCGGATACATGATCCTGTTCAAGCCAAGTACCTGCAGGAAGGAAAATATCAGCTAACTCGGCAGTGGGTGTCAAGAAAAAATCCGATACAACAAGAAATTCCAGTTTCTTTAGAGCTTTATAAACCTCTGCTGCATTTGCCCTCGATACCACAGGATTAGTACCTACTAAATATCCTACTTTTACAGGATAGGGTTTTCCTGTTAGAATAGCATCCCAGGCGCATTTAGGAGTAATAATTGTCATTCTATCAGCGAGTTTATATTGATGAGCACCTAGACGTTTTTTCTTTTGCTCTAAAGGTAAAGCACTATGCGCTGAAAATTGAGCCACTTTTCTAACTGGTGGTGGTTGGTAAAATACATTGCCACCAGGTATATCTAGATTTCCTGTAGCAGCCATAAGACCTATTGCGATCCTGGTGAAATCGGTACAATTTATATTCTGCTCTGTTGGTACGCCCCAGTGAATTCCCGCTGGTTTTGTGTTTGCATACAAATTGGCTGCTTTTCTGATCAACTTCCTATCAATCCATGTGATATCTTCCACACGACTGAGAGGATAATCATTTCTCACCCTTTCAACAAAATCATCCCAACCATAAATATATTCTCTAACGAAATCCTTATCATACAGCTCTTCTTCAATAATCACATTGAAAAACCCCATAGCCAGTGCAGCGTCGGTACCTGGCCGCAGTTGAAGCCATAGATCTGCTTTATTTGCAAGGAAACCTTTTCTTGGGTCGATAACGATCAGCTTTGCACCCTTTTCATAAGCATGCCAGAAATCTACTCCCTTATATTCATCTGGGTTTGTCCAGAGTGGATTACACGCCCACATAACTATGCATTTGGGATTATTTTCGTAATCGCACACAGGATGCCTTCCGCATGTTGTTAAAGCGGCACCTACGCGTGAAAGATAGCACATATGTCCGGCTGTAAGCATGTTCGGGGTTCCCAAGAGGTTTCCAAATCGAGAAAAATGACTCTCATAATCCCTACCAGTCCCCTGACCGATAATGATGGACTCAGGACCGTATTTTTCGATCACTTTATTAAATTTCTCGACAATGATATTCAATGCATCGTCCCAAGAGATTCTCTGCCAGCCATTATTAA
The DNA here is from genome assembly GCA_048941265.1 of Promethearchaeota archaeon. Taxonomy (GTDB): domain Archaea; phylum Asgardarchaeota; class Lokiarchaeia; order Sigyniarchaeales; family SOKP01; genus LW40-45. The sequence goes on along the minus strand of JBHLNT010000162.1, from coordinate 7,139 downwards.
TTTTTTTCATCGGATGGAGAATTCTATTAGGATGGTAAGCTAATTGTGTGATCGCCAGTCCTTTAGCACACATTGAACCATAGCTTATTGGAGATTCGGGATCACCTTCTACCTTTATGACTCTGCCATCTTTTACATGGGCAATAACTCCGCATCCTCCATGACAACTCCGACAAACAGTCCTAATCTTCTGGACTTTCTCCATTTTAAAAATAGGTTTGATTACTTCTTTATAATTATTAAATTATTTAGAATCTTAAAATATTAATTCTATATTTTATTATTGCTCTGAGGTTTTTCTTTAATAAATTATATTTATAATATCTCAAATATAAGAATAAGGCAATGAATTTATATATGGATATAAAAATCGAAATCTCCATTAGATCGAAATGATTTAAATTTCTCGCAAAATTTCATGGCTGCCAATTTTTGATGCTCATCAGTGTAAATACATTTACCATAACAGATTGTGTTTCTTGGACAATTAAATATACAATAAATCACATTTGGTTTGAATTCTTCACTATTTATAATAAGACTTGTACCCTCAAGATGGCCTACTAAGATATACAATTTCATTAAATCTTTATCTTGCGTGGAACTAAATTCTACCTGATACATCTCTCCATTTATTTTTCCATCCCTTTTTTTAGCTACTTCAATCGCCTCTGCTACATCTTTACTTTTTGATTGAGATTTAAAAAGAAATTTAATTATCATTATTTTTTCACAAATTAGAAGAACTTATTATTTCCTTTTTCTAACTAAAAAGAATAAATTCAGTTAAAAAATATTATTTATATATTGTTAAAGATAAATTATATTTAGATTCGAAGAATCCAAAAATTAGTTTTTAAGTTGCGGAAAAAGTGAGATTATCAATAACAAAAACAAAACTTAAGATAGTTTATATTATTAGTGCTATTGCCACTATCTTTCTTACTTTTGTTTGGTTTTCGGGAATTTTTACCGAAGAACAATGGTATGAAGCTTATATTTTTCAAGATGTAGTCACCATAGCATCAGCATTCCTTGGTTTTTTATTTCTTCTCTACGTCGCAGTTCTTTATAACCTTTCGACAAAGGCGGGAAAAATCTGGTTATTATTTGCATTAGGTTTGTTGGCATGGACCATTGGTGAGGTTATTTATAGTTATTATGAGTTATTTACGGATATTCAACCTTTTCCAAGTATTGCAGATTTTTTTTACTTGATCGCATTTATACCGATATACATTGGCTTAATTATGCAGTTTCGTCTTATTAAAATACCACTTTCAAATCAGGAAAAATTTATTATCGTATTATTATTCACCGTTATTTCAATAACAGTAACGATAACAGTAATTATTTTTCCACTCCAGGAAGTTTATCCAATACCAGAAGAAGAATTATTTGCTTATATCGTCAGTGGTTTGTATCCTATTTGCGATCTTATATTAATTTTATGTGTTTTGATTGTATTTTTTAAGTTACGGCGTGGAAAAATTAATGTGGCGTGGGTTTTATTATTAATAGCTTTTTTACTTGATACTATTGGCAACATATTATTTAACTGGGTTGTAACAGTGAGAAAAGAGGAGATGTTATTTGAGCCATTTGATCTTTTCTTTATTTTTGGCTATATTTTTGTAATTAATAGCGCTATCACAATGATTTATTTAATGTCTAAGACGTTTGAAAATAATTAAATTAATTAGTATGATTATAATCTAATATCATAATCAGTCACATAAATTAAGAGAGACAAAATTGTGAGTTTAAATGGTTTTATAGTTCTGAATGAAGGGGGATCAACGATTTATTCTAAAATTGTTGACGATCAATTTGATTTCGATCCTATATTAATTGGTCCTTTATTAGAAGCAATTCAAATATTTGCTAGAAACCTTGATAACACCAAAAATCTTGGCATTGAGGAGATGGTCATTTTAGGGAATAAATTAAAATATAGACATTTTGAGAATTTTAATTTTATTGGAATTATTGATCCGAAAACACAATCTAAAGCTGTTGATTTAGTGTTCGAGTATATGATTTGGGCTTTTCTTTCCAAATTTCGTTCAATTTTTGAAGAGAGTGAAAGAATTTTCGAAACAACTCATTTTAAAGAGTTTGATGATATTTTCCTCAGATATAGAATAGCGAAAGAAAAAAAATTAAAAAAATGGCTTGAAAAACAGCCCTGTTCAAAATTACAAGGTATGTTAAATAAAATGACCAACCTTTTTCCAATTTCAGAGATCATAAAAATCAATCATCATCGATTAAAGATAATTGGAAAACGATTGATATGGGTTGATATTAATATAAAATCTGAAGAAGTTTCGGAAATTTTCAAAAAGTTAGAAAGAAAAACTACTTCGATTTATGGTCCAGGTCTATTCAAAACAATCGAAAACGAAGTAGAAGAGAAATTAGCAATTATTACTCATTCTTATTAAAATTAGTGAGATTTTAAAAAAGAATCTTCGAAGACTATTATTCTTTCTTTTTCATTTCGAATTTCACATTACTAAAGATATCATGGACTTCATCATAAATTTTAAATTTACCATCTCGAATTATTGATGCTGAAAGTTGGTCAATCTGATCCTTATTAATTAGACTTTCGAGAATCTGATCGATTCGATAATAGAGAAGTTCCCGAATTTTATAGGCAAATCTGTTTTTCTTTCTTTCTATTATTAATTCAGATAATTCCATGTGTTCTTTATGGTCTAGTATATGATCCACCAATTCATCCACACCTTCACCAGTGATAGAATTTGTCATTATTACCGGTGGTCGCCAACCACTTTGGCTGGCAGAAGAGTCATCGAGCATCATATCAATATGAGCAGCAATATCTTCCCCACCTAAATCCTTTTTATTAACATCATAAATATCTCCTATTTCAATAATTCCTGCTTTTTGCATTTGTATCGCATCACCATAACCAGGCACCATAACAACGACTACAGTATATGCTAAGTTATATATTTCAAACTCCGATTGTCCTACGCCAACAGTTTCAATAATGATAAAATCCATTCCATACGCTTCATATAATAAAGTAATGTCCAGAACAGCTCTTGAGATACCCCCTCTGTACCCTCTTGAAGCAAGACTTCGTATAAATACATTCGGATGGAGGGAAACTTCAGTCATTCTAACTCTATCTCCTAAAAATGCCCCTCCAGTAAAAGGAGAAGTAGGATCTATTGAAATAATTCCTATTTTTTTATCTTGTTCGAGTAAAAGTTTAGTTATAGATTTAGTTAAAGTGCTTTTTCCCACACCTGGAGATCCGGTTATCCCTATAATGTATGCTTCATGATTAGATTCTTGAAAATGTTTGAATACTTCTGCCGCTTTCTCTGGTTCATTTTCAATTAGCGTTATAAGCCTCGCTAATGCAATCTTATCTCCCTCTTGAAATTTGTGTACTAGTTGATCAATGTCGTATTTTTTTGACAACTAAATGAAACACCAATATAGCTCTATTAAATTTATTAAGTCTAATAAATTGAGAAATATTAGATTAATTTATTAATTTTTGATTTTATCCAACTATAATTTAGAAAATAATCTTCGAGATTTTTTGAAATAAATTGAAAGAATTTAAGAAATTTTTGGCTTAATCTTAAATAAAAATAAGAAGGATAATTTTGTTATTTGTTTACTCTTTCTTTTATGAATTCGACAATATCATTGACCATTGTACCTGGCCCATAAACATTTGCTACTCCGATTTCCTTTAATTTAGGAAAATCCCGTGCTGGGATCACACCACCCACAAGGATGAGAATATCATCGAAGACACCTCTTTCTTTTAAAAGATCAATGATTTGCTGTGTATAAGCTAGATGAGCTCCCGAATGAATACTTAAACCTATCACATCCACATCTTCATGAATAGCAGATTCAACAATTTCTTTAACATTTTGAAAGCCGCCGAATATAATTTCCATACCCGCATCTCTTAGAGCACGTGATACTACAATACCGCCACGCCAATGACCATCAATACCTGGTTTGGACATTAAAACTCTTATTTTTTTATCTGACATAAATCCACCTCGAAATTAGATAGCAAGTGGAGGTTCCCAAATACCCCAGATTTCGCGGTAAATATCACAGATTTCTCCTACTGTCGCTCCCTCCTTCGTAGCTTCCATAATTATAGGCATGACATTTATTTCCTTTTCGCAAACATTACGTAATTTGTCAAAAATAGTCTCCAACTTACCATTATCCCTTCGCGCTTTTAGCTTTTTAATCCTATCTACTTCAATTTGGATAGCCGATTCGTTTGTTCTGAAAACGTCGGTACAAGTATCATAGGGTTCAGGGTACTTATTTACACCTAAGAATATTTCTTCTCCTTTTTCTATACGAGCACGTCGTTTATGAAACGCATCTCTCATCTCCTTATATAAGAATCCCGTAGACAATGCCTTGTCGATAGATCCAACCTTTTCAATCTTATCTATATATTTTAAAACCCGTTCTTCAACCTCATCAGTTAACCATTCGATAAAATAGGATCCGGCTAATGGATCAACTGTATTTGTAATTCTTGTTTCTTCAGATATAACCTGTTGAGTTCGTAAAGCAATCAAGGCAGCTTCCTCGGAGGGTAAACAAATAGCTTCGTCGTAGGAATTCGTGTGCAGAGATTGACAGCCTCCTAGATTTGCTTCTAATGCCTGAATTGCAGTTCTAATAATATTAACTTTAGGGGTTTGAGCAGTTAGCGAACTTCCCGCAGTTTGAACATGAAATCTAAATTCCATTGAGTGAGGTTTTTGGACATTATATCTATCTTTCATAAGTGTAGCCCAAATCCTTCTCGCTGCCCGATATTTAGCGATTTCTTCAAAGAAATCTTTATGTGCTGCCAAATGAAATGCTAATCTATTGACAAAATCATCAGCCTTCCAGCCTCTCTCTACTAAATTATCAATATGGGAGCATGCGCTTGTAAATATAAAAGCCAATTCTTGTACCGCATCAATTCCACCTTCTCTGTAATTATATCCTGTAAAATTAATTGGATGCCATCGTGGAACATTATTCATAGGTACTGTCCATTCAATAAAGTCGCATGCTAAACGTAGAAGATGATTAGGAGCAACATTCTTATAGGGAATATATCCAACCGTCATTGTTAAAATATCATTTTGCGTAGTTCCAATTAAAGATTTAATATCATATCCACGCATTTTTGCCATATTATAATACATCGCACAAACAGGAGCACTGGTGAATGGTTCAACAACTAAAGCTACACTTACCTTATCAATTGGAATATCCTCTGTAAGAGCAAACATACTATCTATGCAATAGAGAGGAACTCCAGAGGTTCCGACTTCTGGGGCACCATCAGGATTGGTAGGGTCTATCCCGTTAAAAGTTAATGCATCTACAGCTGCGCTAAATCCAGTTTCACCATTTTCATATAAAAATTTCCATCTTTTATTGGTTTCCTCTGGGGTGCCATGGCCGCTGAATAACCTCATAGTCCACACTCTCCCTCTGTACATTGTTGGGTAAACACCACGGGTATATGGAGGAACACCTGGAAAGCTGATTTTCTCTAGATAATCACTTTTTACATCTAACGGAGTATATAATCGCTTAATTGGGATTTCAGAATCAGTTACAAATTTCACGTTACGTTCTTTTGCATTTTCAAACTTCTTATCCCATTCCTCTTTTTTTTCTCTAATTTTTTTCAAATATTCTTCATCAAACATTATGAAATCACAATAAAACTCTTGAAATTGTTTAATAGTTTAATTATTATAATAACAATAATTAATTCTCCAATTTAATCTTATAACAAACTTTCTTTGAATTTTTTTGTTAATGAATACATGGGGAATGCTAAATTCCATATATTTTTAAAATTTCACAAAAAAGGAAAATTGAGAAAAATAAGGAAATATATGTATGATTTATAATTATATTTTTATCTTCTATGGTTCACGTGTAGAAGGAGAATTCTGTCCTGAATCCAATATTGACATTGGGGTTTTTTCTCGGAATAGAAATCAGAAGTACAATAGAGAGTTACAGAAAAATCTTTTGGGCCAATTTCATCTCAAATTTTATGTGCGTGTTTTTGAATTATTACCAATAGATATACAAATGCCAATTATTCAGAATAATAAAAGATTAGAGTCTCTATTAGCTTATATTTTTCTTTATAAAAACAAGTATGATTTTCTCCTCCTCAAGGAGAAATTCTCGGTATCACATTAAAAGTTATTCAGGGATTAAAATCATTTAAAGCAATAAAAAAATGGTTCCAGACAAATTCTCGAAAAATTGAAAAAGAACTATTATAATTAGCAAAACCATTTAATATTTGCATCTCAAATATAAGGAAATTATTTTTTTAAATTTAATAATTATCAGTTTTAACTATATGAAAAAAAAATTGTGGATCTCAAATTGACTCAAATAGAACAAATTCTCAAGGAAGTTGATAATTTAGAGAGAGAAAAGATAATGGAACTTTTGCGAAAACTTATCAGTATAGATACTACTGTTCCACCAGGAAACTCATATAGAGAATATGTAGACGCTATATCTCCTTATTTTAGGGAAATTGGTTATAATTTGGAAGAGGTAATTGTCCCAGATAAACATATCAAACAAATCCCTTTCCCTTTAGAAGGGCCTCGAATCAACTTAGTTGTTACTAAAGAATTTGGACAAGAAAAATATATAACCTTTTGCGGTCATATGGATGTCGTACCCGCGGTTGATGAGGGAAACGAGAAATGGCGATTCCCTCCCTTTGAGCCTACCATACTTAAGAGTGGAAAAATATTTGGTCGAGGAGTTGCTGATAATAAAGGAGCAATGGTTTGCCTTATTTTAGCACTTCAGCTTATTGAGAAATTGAATCTCAAACCCAAGTACAATATTAGAGTTTTAAGCTGTACAGATGAGGAAGTGGGGATATATCCTGGAATTCGCTACTTAGCGGAGGAGGGATATGTTAAAGGGACAGTTTTTTGCATGGATTTTTCAATAGAACCTATAATTTTAATGGGATCTGCTGGCGATTTAGATGTAGAAGTAGAAACAATAGGGAGAAGCTCACATTCAGGGATGAGTTTTTTTGGAGTGAATGCATTAGA
>JBHLNT010000161.1:0-9625 GCA_048941265.1 Promethearchaeota archaeon | reverse complement strand
TTTTAGAATTATTTAGCAGACTTATTCTTCAGTTTTCTAATTAATAGAGTCAAAACAGCTAAAATTATCCAAATAATAATAATTCCCATTAATGTAAATTTTACAAGAGCAAAACAACTGTGTGTTATAGCCCATTCTTCAGGAAATCCTTGAGGATCGGTGAGCATTAATAAAATAAATATATTTTCCGTAGCATCACAGCACGCAGAAATAACTCCAAAAATGGCGCTAATATATCCCGTCTTTCTCCATCCTGAGTCTTCATCGAATTTCCGAGAGATATAAAGTGACAAACTAAAATATAAAGTTCCATATGCAAGCATATAAGGGTAATCTATTATCTGAGCAATTCGATAAAGATCTATTTCTGCAGAACTCATTGTTCTAAGGTGTGATTTTATAACCGCTCCTGAGAATGAGAGTTGACTTTCAAAGACACTCACGGGATAATTAGAAATTATGTAATAATAATTGAGTATCGGATATACAATTAGATATAAAATAATACTGCTAATTAACAACATTTTAGTTTTTTTGGGGGAAGGCCAATTAGAAAGTTTTGTTAGTCCCATTCTTTACACTAAAAATTATGATATTATTTTGTATAATTTATTAGACTTTTTTATTTAAGATGTTTATTAATTTATTATATTCCATTGTGTTTTGATAGATTGTAAATCTTTTATCATTTCGGTTGGAAAGTTCCTTAAAACTTTGATATATTCCCAAAATACATTTTTCTAAGGAATTTTATAGAAGTTTTCGATAATTTTCTCTTTTGTTTCTCAATCTCCAAGCTCATCATCATACTTATTATCCCTATCAAAGTTTTCAACGCAACCTTACCTTGGTACTTTTTATAGAGCATTCTAAGGATCAGCCCCATAATAAAATAAATCGGTAAGAAAAAGAGCCAGAAAGTAATGGCGTTTAATTGCTGATGTAGGGGAACGAAAAATAATAAATAATGGACCAAGTAAATGGTTAATGAATAATAAGAAAAATAGAACAAAAATCGATAATTTTTTTCGGTTTTAATAGATTCTTCAAGATATATTCCTATTGAGAATATTACTAATTGAACTCCACACGAAAAAATAGCCCAGTAAACATTTGTAGGGTGTATTAAAACCTTAACATCATAATTCGGATGCCAGAACCACAATCCAAAAATAATAAGTATTGATCCAATAACTAAAGAGGGAATTAAAAGTTTTTTTTTAATTTCATTCTTTTTTTCGATTGGATTTTTAGGATTAGTTACCTCGAATAATATATCTCCGATAACAGTTCCATAGAGAAGAAATGGAAAAAATCCTAGAATTACATCTTGATCAGGAGAATGATATAAGATATGATATAAAATCCCAAAAAAATTAAGCTGCCCTGCATATATCTTTAAAATAGAAAATAATATATGATTAAGGATCCATGATATTCCCGAAATACAAATTCTTGTCATTTTCGAAGTATTTAACAATGGAACCGTAAGTAATAAAGATATTCCTATAGTCAATAAAACAAACCAGGTCCATATATAGAAAGGATTCATCAACGCAATGGCGATACAGGTATTGAAGATTAAGCCGATTAAAACTATTAATAACGCGCGAAAGATAAATCCATTTTTCACCATTTCTAAAGAATATAGGTCCGATTTTTCCGCCATAAGTACTCCTCTTCTATATGAGATGATACCGCTTATTCCTGAAACAAATAAAAACCCGGCGGCCCCCACCCATGAACCAATAAATATTAGAAAATACCATAACCAGCGGCTCTCAGGTTGAATCCACCAATCCATAAGATGTCCAAGAATCATGAAAAACATAGCAAGTCCACGGAAAATATCAATAGTTTTGAACCGCTTTTGCGTCATAAAGATAATTTACCAATTATTTAATAAACATTAATTTCAACTATCTAACTAACTAAAGGAGGTTGGTTTTTTACCTTATTTAGCTGAAAAAATATTATTCAGTTAAAAAAAATTGTACTTTATGATATAAATACTTACTTTTTTGAGATATATGAAGTATTGGAGTTTATACAATCTTTAAAATAATTTCATGAGTTTTTATCCTTAGAAAATTTTATCTCAATACCTTTTATTTCCTCTTCCTTCTCCTTCTTAAACGGTTTAATCGGTTTGGACTCGTCAATCGGAGTCCCGCAGACCCAGCAAGCGTTTTCTATACTTTCTAAGGCGTGAGCGCATTTCTCGCAATAAAATGTTTCACATTCGGGACACATAAACATATATCTTCCCACTTTGCCTTTACATACCAAGCAAACTTTCTTTTCTTTGGAAATTGATACTTCTTCTTCAGTAATATCTTCTTTTTTATATTTGGATATTCTGAACAGATCTCCTTCAACTTTGACTTCCTTCCTTAATTTTAATTCCACCTTTTCTTCAGGTTCTTCTCTTAAACTAAAATAAAAAAGGACCCAGCTGGACATTACTCCAATCCTAACGAAAATTAAAGCAATACCGGGATAAGTATAACCCTCTGATAGTGAAAATCCAAAATAAATAAATACTGCTATTGAAAATAGCATTAATTTTTTTTTCATTACACCCTCAGATTTAAAGCTTTTGTATAAAAATCCAAAACCATTAAAAATCAACATTATTAGCAAAAAAATTGCCATGATAATTCCAGCCGGAGAAAATAAATTAGCGTTATAATCTATTAATTTTTCACCAGATGTTTTGGGAGAATTGAAATGAATAGAGGCCATTGGATCTGAAAAAAGTAGTATATAATAAATGATACTCAGAATACTATAAAATGTTAGAAAATATCTCTTTTTATCAGGCGTTAAAATCTCTACACCAATATACATCATTAAAATGGCAGCAGGAGGCAGCCATATATAGCTTAGAAGGCCAATTAACCCATAAGTATTATCCATATTTTTACCCGTTAGAAGAATCGTCAAAAAATCTAAAAATGCCCCCAAAAATAAAACGCCCATTAGAACAATTAAAAATCCAGCGTAATAAAGGAGTCTCGCGTTAGATTTTTTCGATTTGTACACAAAAAACAAACCAATAACACATCCAGATATAAAAAGTAATGTTATTGTTAATCCGTCAATCCAACCCTCTAAAGAAAGTGTCATTTATTGTCACCTAATTCAATTTATGCATTTTTGCATTAGTTAAATAAATTTGAATAAATAAAATTAGACTTAGAGAGTATATATAACTTAAGAAAGTCGTAAATATATTCCTTACAGAATAGTCTAAATATATCAATTAGTTTAGTTTTTTTCTTAATTCTTTTGTTATTTTATCCGTCTTTTTATCTTTCATCCAATATCGAATCTTCTTGGTCTTGAGTAAAGCTTGGATTTTATTGTTTAACTCGTTTAATTTCTCTCGATCTTTATCAGTCAATTGAGGTATTTCTTCTAATATCTTTTCTCTTACTTGTTCAATTTCTTGTTCGATAATTGGAATATCTATAGGCTCTTTTTCCCTCCGAATTAATCTTTTTCTTAAAATCTGATTTATATTTTTTACCCAGCCTTCAACCCATGGAAAAGTTCCCCTCGTTTTAGGATCATTTATCTTAATATCTTTACGCTCAACAATTATCAAATCGTCGGGGCAAGAGTTTTCACACGCTCCACAATAAAAACAAGCATCTTCATTACAGGCTATTTTTCCATATTTTAAAACATCTTCTGCGATTTCAGGGATGAAAAAAGATTCAGTTGGACAAATATTCACGCAGGCTTTACAGCCTTGAGGATCACAGCGATGTAACATATGTTTCTTAATAATAACCTCTCCTTCTATAGGAGATGTTATTTGAAAACATTTTGTAGGACATTCTTTTTGAATTTTATAATATTCCTCAATATGATTTCTCTCTCGTACTTTTAAACATAGCTCACAGACTTTATTATTGGGATCCTCTATACATTTTTTAGAATCAATCTTATAGAACTTGCCTATCGAAGGGAATTCATCAAGGTTGATATGGCCTTCAGGTTCAATATTTTCATGAAACGCATCAGTAGGGCATACTATGGCACAGAGCATGCAATAACAGCACTTTTCATGATCAATTAAAAGTTTTGGATTAGATTCGTCTAATATATTTTGAGCGATTTCCGGAATAGGACCGAGTTCAATAGCATCAACTGGGCAAACTAACTTGCACAGACTACACCCTATACATTTTTTAATATCGTAAGTAAGCCTTTTCTTAACATCTTTAAACTTCCAGTTGAGAATGAACTGATCCGGGTTAACATCTAATTCTTTTTCAATTGATTCTTCGATTTCCTCTTGAGTTGAATCCTCTGAAGATGTTTGAGTAATATTTTATCAACCTAAAAAACAGTTTTCTTTCTGCTAAGGTATCTAAATTGTTTTAGTTAATTAATTTTAATGCTATAAAAAAATAAATAATTATAGAAATATAAAAAATGGCTTTAAAACAAACGTATGAATATATTAATGGAAGTGGCAATAAGTATATAATTAAAAACGAGGGTAGAAAAGTCATTGAATATATTCCAATGAAGCCTCATTTAAGATCAAGTGGAGTTTATGATGGTGGAGATTATATAAAAAAAGAAATAAATAATCTAGAATGGAATAAATTGTAGTTAAATTTCAATGATGTAGTAAGAAAAAAAGGAATTCATAACAAAAATAGAATTAAAATGACAGGGATGATTGAATTTAAAGAAAAAAGTGAGAAAAAAACATTGATTCTAGCTCCAAACTCAATAGAATTATTAGAAATTGAAAATTTGTTATAAACTATTATAAAAAAGTAATTGGCGTTTTATTTCAAAAGCACTCTAAAATTATTTTTATAAGACACTGTTTTATTTAATTATAAGCTAAGAGAATATTCTGCCTGTATTAATACAAATTGATCCCCGATAGCTCCAGTACTAATACTTCCATTCTCGTCAATTATAGGGTCGGGAATGAGTTTCTCTTCTTTAAGTATACCACTTACTAATATGCGTTTATTTAAAAACTCTGATGGCCAGGTTTCAAGACCTTTAATATATATAACATATCCCTCTGGAGTGGTTATCACCGCTCCACTTTTAGCATCCTTGGCAGTGCCATGTAAATCCACTTTTTGACCTAATAATATTTCAAGTTTCATTTTTCATAGTCTAAATCTAAATTTGTTTTTGTAGTTTGGCTAATTTTTTCTCGAGTTTCTTAATTCTAGATTCACTATCATTTAGCACAGAGTATTCTTTAAGGATTTTAAGCGCAATTTTATAATTCCGTATTGCATTAATATAATCATTGTTCTTTTCTAATTTTTCAGCCGTGCTTTCCGCGTAATCGATCTCCATTTTTTTTATTTTTTTGTCTAGCTCTAAAACCATAAATGATATTTTGCCGATATCATCATGGAGATCAAAGCCTGTTGCCAGATAAAGTGCTTTTTCATATTCTTTTTGAGCTTCTTTGTAAACTAAACTTTTTTCGGCGGTTTGACCTTTTTTAACAAATGAATTCATTAATTTTTTTGCCTCTTCTCCACTTAAAGTTTCGACTTTCTTTTTTAGTTCATAAATTTCGCGATCATTAGAAATTAAAGAGGAAATTAATTCATTATCAGCGATTCGTGTTGCATGGGATTCATGAAATGTTTTAACTTTATTTTCAACAATTTCAATCGTTGTTGGAATGATAACGTTCATTATTAAGAGCTGATAAATTTCATAAAGAATAATTTTCGCATCGATATCTACGATTTTTTTTACTTCATTTAATAAATTGTAGATAAAAAAGAATTGTTTAGCGGCTAAATATTCTCTTGCTAATTTTATTACAGCGTTCTGGATGTAATTTTCATTAATTGAATCTAAAACGTCTGGTAAAAATGTGTGCGTTAAAACCATAGGGAAAACTAATTTGACATTAAAAAATTCAGTAATAAAATCAATTGTGTTATCTGATTCGAGAGCACCAGTAGTCACAACCTTTATAAGATTATCTTTATATATGACCTCATATTTTTGTAAAAACTCAATTATAAGTGATTTCAAACTCTCAGATGCCTTATGATCCAATACTAAACAGATTCTAATATATTTTCCATTTCGAAGAATAACGTTAAATGTTTTATATTGCAGTTCATAAAAGTGGTGGTTTGCTACATTGTTCGAATAATTCGAGTTTTCCCCCGATTCTGAAAATGTAATATTAGCCTGCAAAAATCCTGTCAATAATTCTACATCCACACCTGCCCCAGAAATCGGATAGTTAGCAATTAATAATCCAGATTCTTTAGCCATCAATAATATGTGCTTTATGTTTAATACATCTAAAAACTTCTGCCAGATTAGATCGCGGAACATTTGAATTCGTTTCTCTTCGGAATCTATCTCATCAATTTTGATGTTAGCGTCTGTTACTAAACCAAGTTTCTCCATTCGAGATTTAATACATTCAGTACAATATTCAGGATATTTAATACACTCCTTTTTATCATATCCACAGTTAAATCCTATACGACTAATCTGAAAATAAACCATTTAAAGCACGAACAAAAAATCAGTATTTAATGAAGAATTCTTTTTTTTTCCTAGAATAACTTCATAAATTTAAATTTATTAAAATTTCTAAAAAAATAAGAATTTTGCGACATGGGAACGAAATACAAGAATTTTAAGTATTATTTTTAAAAAGTTAGTTAATTAAAAGGTTTCAATCTCTAATCTCTCATTTTACAGACTTGTGTTATACAAAAATATAAAAGGGTTTTATATCACTTTTAAATTGTCACTAAAAAATAAACAAATATCGCGACATAATTATTACTATTGTGTTTTTTTTTAGACATTTAAGAATTTAAATTTAACAAAAAAACATATCTAAAATTTAGGAATTTAGGGTATGAGAAATGCACTTAAAAAAATTAAATATATTTAGATTGAGCATACTGATCTTACTAGTTGGAACATCCATTTTGTCAATATATGCTATATCATCTGGAGTCTCCGAGGAAGACGATATTCTATATGAAAAAGGATATATTGATACTAAAACATTACAACTCTCTCAACCATTTGAGTTTATCCAGGATTTTGAAGCATCTACATCCTATATATCTCCAGAATCCTCTCCTGGTTTCAATGATGAAGTATTATTTTCATTTATGACAAATAAAGGGGGAAATTACACGATCGATGTTAATAATTTTCCAAGTTTGTTGACTAATACAATAGAGACGGAGGATAATGTTGCATTTGATAATCCCAGTGGAACAGATCTCTGGTATATTGCCTATCTTGAGGTTGATATTGAACTTGATGGTGTTAATTTAAAAAGATTTGGTGATTATGAAATCAAATTTATGAAAAGTGAGGATAACGGGGAAACTTGGAATTCTACAACAGTTGCAACAATTAGTCCATCCGGAAGTAATTTATTTGAATTAATTAATGACTTAGAGGAGTGTGCTATTGCAGCATATCCTGAAAAAGGAATGGTGGGAATTGTCACCTGGTTTAACGCTTCAGATTTACTTTTTTTTAGTTCATTTGATAACGGTTCTACATGGAATCCTCCAGAAATCGTTTCTACTGTGAAGGATATTGGTTATACCATAACTCCTGCTTATCCATTTCATCCATGGCATGGCGGCCCTGCTCTCGAGATTGGAATTCTAAAAAATGATTCTATTTACGTAATAACTGAAAAACCTTTTGATAATCCTAATCTTACAGCTTCAATCTATTTTGAGAGTCATAATAATGGGGAAGATTGGAGTGGAGCTAAAAATATTACCGCAATGGATAATATCCCGTTTGCAGAGCCCGTTAAAATGCAGGTGGATCATCAAACTGGAGATTACTGGTTAATGTGGGAACATTGGACGGGATTTGATTATGAAATAACTTGGGCTCAATATAAAGAGACATCAGATGAAACTCTCGAATCTTTGGTTCCAATTCAAATTATTCATAATGGTCCCGAATGTAATTTTGATTTCTTGTATGATAAGGATAATAATTTATTCAGAGTTATTCAAATATTTAGAAAAAATACTCCATCAGGTCCTAAATTTGAAGTGATAAGTAGATCTACATCTAGCTACGGTCCTTTTGGGCCAGGAAATTCTTTAGGTTTTCATAACGCCTTTTTCCAGAAATACCCTTCTTCTACGACGTTTAATTTTGCTTACGATGGACAATATTTTCAATTTTTCTTTGAAGAGACCTATAGCGCAAATAGTGAAGTTTATCAATATGTTTTATACGAAAATCCTGTATTTTGGCAGGAAAAAGGAGATTTCGAACCTTTTGAATTAAAACAAGTGTTTTGGAATGGTAAAACAATGAAAAATAGCCCCATTAATATTTCAACTGTAAAAGTAATACTTTTTGTCCAAAATGATACCAAGACTTTAAATCAAACATTATACATTACTATTGATAATGAATATCCAGAGTTTGAAGAATTTTACCAGAAGAATCACTATTTTAATCCACTTTCAAGTAATATTACTTTATCACAAATACCATGGGATCTACTTGGCTCAGAAGAATGTGATGCAATTTTAGAAGTATTTAAACAAGGCTCTAGTTTAAGCGATTGGCAAAGAATAACTGATAATAATTTGCAGGAAAGAGATCCTAAAATTTTCAGATCAGATACTGGTGAATTATATATTCTTTATAGTACAATGGAGGTAGGTACATCAACCATTAACTTAATTAAATCTTTCGATAATGGAATCACATGGTCTAAACCTGTTGAGATTGCAACATTTGCGGGTTTGGGAACTCCACGCTACTGGGGTGCCGCATCAGGACATATTGTTATAATATATTTATTTGATCCTACCAATTTTGATCATGTGATATATCGAAGCTTTGATGCGGGGGAGACATTTGAACCTCCTATTATTCCTTCAGATTTAAATATGATTTTATCTGATTCAGTTTCTAAGATTATATTAACGAGAAATCATACATTATTTCTCGCATATAATATATATCCTTATACATATCGAGTGCTGAGATCTGATACATTAGGATTTGATTGGACGATATCGGGAGAATGGACTAACAATTCTGCGAATTTTAGTACTATACTCTACAATAGATTACCAGATCTAGCCTATGATCATGAAAACGATTTAGTACACATTGTAATGCCTTTTGTAAACAATAGTGCAATTGATCAATATCATGTAGCTAATTTCACTTTTGCAACTTTGAATCTTACAACCAATGTATGGGGTGAAGCCAAAGGTGTGAGTACAGCTCCTTTTCCTATTGGATATTTTATATCAGATCCGAAGTTTCTTGTGCTCTTTAACGATAATCCAATAAATCATGTTAAAATTGCAGTTAGATATATACATGAACAACAAATTACAGGTGGTTTAACCAACTATACTTTTAAAGAGATTGTCTCTACCGATCTCGGTGAAACATGGTCTGGACCAAAAATAATTGAAACTAATAATGCTACAGTTTTTACTTCTAGTCTATTTGATATTTTCTATGCTTCAACTAAGTCTGATGGTCATGATTATGAAGTCTATTTTTCTCGGGAGGGAAGTTTAGTCAAGGCAAAACAGGAATCATTATCTCCAACTATAGTTAAAGAAATAAC
>JBHLNT010000160.1:0-9639 GCA_048941265.1 Promethearchaeota archaeon | reverse complement strand
GCACCGTAGATGTAGCGATTGAATAATTTCTTCTACTTTTTATTTATGTATTTTTTTATTTTTTTATTTTTATTTTTATGTTTAAAATCTCTCCATTATTAGAGATCAAATCTTGTTCTATAGTATAGACTAAAGTTTGAAAATAAATAAAGAAAAAAAATTAATCATTTAAATTAGTGTTTATATCGTCAGGTTGAGCCTTTTCAGGTTCGATCTTTCCAACATCCCCACCCTCATGCGTCTCAGAGGATAAACTCAGATTTTCTTTGATAGCTCCGATATCTCCATCATGTGAGATTGTTTCTTTGACAATTGGTCCTTTAGGTTTTGTCTTTATTTTATCAATAATTGTAGCTTGTTCTAATTTCTTCACTTTTCGGCGTTTAATTGTCTGTCTTGTGTTAAGCGCCGCTCCGGGTACAGCAAGGCAGGCACCGATTCCAAGACAAAGGAGAGGGAGACTATCTCTTAATTCAAGTGGTTCCTTGAGCATATTTTTGAATTGTTCGGCTAATTCTTTAGTAACTTCTCCTGTTTGTTCGAACCAAAGTATTGGTGCTATTGTAAAATTAATATTTTTCATATAATATTCGGTTGTTTCCAACTCAAAATTAACCTGCATAGAACTTCTAGCTTTCATAGTGAGTCCTGTTGTTGGTTCGACATCTATATATGTTTCATGATCATCTGAATTTGGCTCCATACCAATTACAGTTTCACGAGTAGCAGGATCGACATCAAGCATATGAGGTTTACTAACTCTAACTTCAACTCCTTCATATTTTTCTAATGGTTGAAGATTTATCAATCCTTGAGTATTCATGTAGTAATTAGGATTGGGTTCGAACGTCTTATCAGATATTCCAAAGCGTAGCAAGTCGATATCGTAAATTTCAGTCTCTTTTTTAAATTCTAGATCGACAACCCGCATTAAATCTGGTTGGAATGTCTTTAAATCATCTTCACTTGTCACACCTGGAGCAAATTGCATTCCATTTGTCCCTTCAACATCTTCGGGTTCAGCCCATAAAGTAATTGTTTCCTGCCCATTATATTCAACAAATTGCCCGACTTCTGATACATCATCTCTACCTGTTTTAATTTTACACTGTGGGGTCTCTGCTTTTTCTGCCTCTAGTTCATTATGGCAATTGTCAAAGATATTGACTTCCCATTTATTGTTATCTTTTCCATAATATGACATAAAATTATAGATACCTGTATCTTTTCCGTTAAATAACCATTCTTCCACAGTCCTTTTAGTTATAACACCACTATTCCAGCTATTTAGAGTATATTCCACAGCATTTGGTTCCCAGGTTCTTATACTGGTATTAACCCATTTTAATATATAATCTAATTGTGTCTCAGTAATGCCAAAAGTTGTTGTCAGGAAGTCTTTAGCATCTTGATCATTCTCAGCAGCTTCAAACCAAACCTTATTAAACTCATAATCCATTCCTGTTAGAGAATTTGGATTGCTTTTATCCCATAGATCAACACACTGATCATAGGTGATTCCCGATTCCCCACTTATGATATAAGTATCTAAGTCCATATCTACTCCAATTCCGATTGGCCATAATATCCATTCCCAAAAACTTTCCACATAATCAGGACCTTGAATTATAGTGCTATTTACGATGTTGAGATCTGATTCACTACCAACGGTTTCACCATAGAGATTGTATTCCACATCGACTCCTACACCACTCGCACTGCCAGATTGGTCGACTAAATCAATACCCTGTTTGGTAATTATCGCATTCATCTTTGCACGTATATCATTATCATTCAAAGTTGTTCGCATAAGATTTTCAATATCCCCACTTGTTAACTGTTCGATACCCCCACCTGTATAATGTACATTACTTACGAGGTCATCATAATTCCCATTAAACTCTGGAAAGGAATCATTAGCCCATTCTGCATAAAAAACCTCTTCAGAGGTTGGCATTCCCTCTCTTAGAAAGGTTTCCAAAACATCTAAAGAGATACAATCAAGAAATACGTCTGCCACGGTTTTTGAGCTTATAAATGGGCTTATCCCAGTAGTTACACATTCATCTAAAATTTCTCTTTGAGTAGCTTCAATCCAATTATGATCTGATAAAGTATTATCCAATGTCTCAGTATACAGTTCATTAAATTGACCCCTCAATTGTGTTAGCACGAACGGCAAATTTAGTTTATTATATTGAAGCTCTGTCCCGCCAGCAAATGCAATACCTCCTAAAAATCCTGGGTTAATATTTGTAATATAAACCTCAGAGATATTATCTCCCTCAACCTGAACATATTTAGAATATTGCTTATATTCAACTTCGTCTTTATCGCCGCTAAAATCAATACCATACTTGTAGGTAAATTCTCGAAATTTAAATGGCCCCACTTCTTCATAAACAGGTTTTCCACCTGCTAAGAATGCGTCAGGGTTCGTTAAATTCCACAAATAAAATGTTTTATACAGTTCAGGCGCACCTTTATAATCATTTGTCTCCCACTCTTCATAACCTTCATTATGAGGATTGATTTCTACTTGTTCCTTGACACCATTATCAATTTCCCCTTGGATGTAATTAGATAAAATAAAACCAGAGGGCATTATAGCCAGACCAACCGCTAACAACATTATGGCTGAAATGGTTTTAACCTTACCTGGCTTCTTAATTATTTTCTGAGAAATTATACCAGGTGATACCGGTTTTTTTGGTATATTTTGTTTTTTCATTGCTATAACCCATAATAAGATGAGTTAGAATTAAAATTCATTATTTTTGATCTTTGATGATGATCATTGGAGGTGTAGCAATAATGATCATCAAGTAAATATTATTCTGTCTAGGATCTATTTAAATGTTTCTTAAAAAATGATCCCGATCAAAAACATTGTGCATTTTTTGAAATGCATTGATCAATTCTTGAGAAATAAGTTCTTTAAAGTTATTTACCGTTTTAAGGATATTTTGCAATTTACAAATTTACTAAAATGTAATTCGTATTATCTATGATAATTTAATTGCTCGAAAATAAACTAAACATTTTTATACGTAATAATGCATAATAATCATTGGAGGAAATTTCAATCCTATCGAACATTGGATTTCGCCCTTTATTAAACATTCTCGGATACCACATTTCCGAATGTTTAATCTTTATTATTTTTGTTGATTAGGATTGATTTCCTCTTTCTCTTCCTCTTTGATAATTAAATTTGTTTAATTATCAGAATTAATTAAGAATAATGGGTATTTAATTCTACTGGAAAAGATTTACGTTTTTGTAAAATTTCGTGCATTTTAAAAAAACTCTATATTAAAGATTTATTAGAGATATTTTTAAAAAGAGGGAAAATAAACATTCAAATATTAAATTTTCAAATAATCAAAAACGTGAATTAAATGGAGACTCGTACTTTTGGAAGAACTGGTGCAAAAGTTTCCTTTGTTGCCCTCGGAGGATGTGGCCCCGGATATGTAGATCAAGAAGAAGCAGATAAGGCTATAAAACTTGCAATGGACAATGGAGTTAATATGATTGACGTGGCTCCTACATATGGTCAAGCAGAAAAACGACTTAATCCTTGGATTGAAAAATATAGAAATCAATTCTTCCTTTCAGAAAAAACATTAAAAAGAAGCAGGAAAGGTGCAAAAAGGCAACTCACCAAATCATTGGAACGATTAGGGGCTAACTATTTCGATTTATACCAATTTCACGCGGTTTCATCTATTGAGGAATTAAATCAGATTTTAGGTGAGGGGGGAGCTATGGAAGCTTTCAAGGAGGCAAAAGAAACGAGCGTAATAAAGCATATTGGAATTACAGCTCATGAAGACGTGAGGGTATTACAGAGAGCCCTCGAGTTATCTGATGATATTGATACAATCTTATTGCCAGTATATGCTGGTGCCCTTGTAAATCCTCATCCAGTAAACGATTTCAGACCAGTGCTTAAATTGGCACAGGAGAAAAATATCGGAGTAACTGCTATAAAAGCTATTAGTAAGGGCAGATGGAAAAGTGGAACTCCGCATAGTGAAAACAAGTATACTACATGGTATGAACCCCTTGATACCCAAGACTTAGTAGATCAAGCGGTATGGTTTACCCTATCACAAGATGGAGTAACAACTTATTCACTTCCCTGTGATATTAAGCTCTGGCCATTAATTTTCGATGCAGTCAAACGCTATCGGAAACAAAGTGATGATGAAAAGAAAAAAGTTATTAACATGGCAAAAGAACTTGAATTGAAGCCATTATTTCCAGGCGATAAGATATAGCTGGGAAATTAAAATCAAGCAAAAGAATAAAAAAAAGATTTCATAGTTAGAAATTTAAAATTGAGAAAATTAATCTCTAAAACCGTAGTAAATATTTATAAAAAGGAACAAAACTGTACGCAAGGTAAAGGCATAAAATAAAAATGTTAATAACTCATAATCAATTTCAATCGTATACAAGAACAGTGCGAAGATTATTGCTATTAATGTAATTACGGAAAGACAATTTTTACCTTTCTTTTTTAGCCAACTTTTATCTTGAGAGGATAAATACTCAATAATTCCTTCATTTGAAATTGACGGGTCTTCGGCGAGTTTCATGGTTATTAATCTTTTATTTTTCTTTTCTTCCCGGATGTTACCAATCCTTTTGAAAATCGAGCCAAGTATAAAAAAGGTGATTATTAACAAAATATCTACTAACGTATTTGTTGTTTCAAAAGGAACCATTGGTCCATATGCATTTATTATTAATATTAGTACCAGCATAGCTACAAGCGTGATTCTTACAGAATATTTTGGCAAATAGAGAGGATATATCATTTTTTCCTTTGGTTTTTCGGGATAACGTGCATCATCAATTAGTTCTAAAACTAAATCTTTTCTAGCTTTTCTAGTTTGGAAATAAAAGGCGACTAATATAAATATCGCGCTGGTAATAGCGCTAGGTATTTCTTGACCTACAATTAAATAACTGAAAGGAAATGCAACCACTAGAATCGCAATTAATGCTCGAACTGAACCCCTAGGCATTCCAAGGGGATATCCTTCAACATAACCATCTTTACCGAATCTCTTATACAAACACCATACAATAAGGATTGAGCCCAAAATCCACGTGATCATAATTTATCATTTTATTTTATAATTGGGTGTTAAGTTCATTATGATCCCTCTATTGAAAAATTTATTGGATTTTTCCGAATGTTGAATTGATATAAGAAAATTTTTCCTTACTAGTAAATGAACTGTTTTAAGCTTTTCAAAAATTTTTAAAAAGATAATTTTGATTAGGTTCTTATAACAATATTTAGAGTTAAAAAAATAATCGATAAAAGGATAGCTAATGACTAAGATATTTGATAAAGAGAAATTACAAGGGTTAAAAGAGCAATGTTTTGATGGGTTGAATTATCCCGAATCAAAATCAGTTTTAGCCCGTTGTATGGCATTTTTTTTAATATCTGCAAGCATAATAAGCGGTATTATCTCAATTTTGGAAACAGAAGAGAATTTGGCTATAAGATACTCATCTATTTTTTTCATCTTCGGAATTATTTTGGTTGGAATTTTTAGTTTAGAATATGCCTTACGGCTTTGGAGTAGCGAGATAAACCCAAAATACAAAGATGTTAAATTAAAAAGATTAAAATTTATAATAAGTTTTAAAGGGATTATTGATCTTGGAAGTGCAATTCTATTTTTCTTAGCGTTAATCATTATTGGAAATTATGAGTGGATGGAGGGATTAAGGATACTCCGTGTAATTGCTCTTTTTAAATTAATCCGATATTCCGAATCCTTTCAAATTATATTTGATGTTATCCTGCGTAAAAAGGAGGAGCTTTTAATTACCTTTATGTTATCGTTGCTATTGCTATTTTTTGGATCAATACTCATGTATGTTGCAGAACACGAAGCACAACCCGACAAATTTACAAACCTTTTCAGTTCTATGTGGTTTACAGCGATAAATTTATTCACCATTGGATATGGAGAGATGGTTCCGAAGACCCCCTTAGGAAAGGTAATATCTGGCGTGGTATCAGTTTTAGGGATCACACTGTTTTTATTACCCGCAAGTGTTATAGGATCAGGATATATTGATGAGCTTAAGGAAAGGAATCCACAATACGAAGTTTGTCCAAATTGCAATACAACTATTCAAAAAGAAGCATTATTTAGGGATATTTATAAGAAAAGAAGAGGAAGACTTCCGAAGATAATTAAACAAGTTCTAGAGGCCGAAAAAGCGAAAGAACTGCCAAAGTTAACACCTCAGCAACAAATCAAGCGTAAATATTATAATTTAATTCAATTTCGATTTCCAAGAGGCATGAGTCAAATTATCGTATTTCTATTCTTTATGACTTTTATAACTCTTAACGTATTGGCAATTATGGTTGAAACCAATCCTCAATTATCTAAAGAATTAAGACCTGTACTAAATACCGTATATATTGTTTCAATTATAGTCTTTACAAGTGAATATGCTCTACGAATTTGGAGTTGTGCAGGCTCGGAAAAAGAAGCTTATCAAGATCCAACCCATGGCAAATGGAATTATCTAAAAAGCCCGCTTGCTATAGTGGATCTTATTGTAATCATTGCATTATATCTTATGTTGATTCCCGGCCAATTAGTACCCGGAACCCGGCAGTTTTTTCTAATCCTATTGATGTTTGTAGTGTTTAAAATCGGACATTTCATAGATGTATTTAGCATATCTGGATTAATCTTTAAAGATACTAAAAGAGAATTTTTAAGTACAATGTTTATCTGCTTTTTGTTTCTAATCTTTACTTCATCAACAATCTATTTTTTTGAGCACCGGGCCCAGCCTCATAAATTTTCAAGCATCCTTGCAACTTTATGGTTTGGAATTGTTACTCTTACTACGACTGGATTTGGTGATGTGTATCCCGTGACAACTGCAGGTAGATTCTTAACTGTGTGTTTTGCATTTATAGGTGTAGCATTATTCACTCTGCCCGCCGGAATCCTCGGTTCAAGCTTTTTCAGTAGTATGCAAGAATATAGGCTGCATAGAATTTGTCCGAAGTGCGGATTTATCTTAAGTAAGCCAAAAATCATAAACAACAAGAGATAAGGGATTATTTTTTTTATCCTATATTTTTATAATTTGCATAAAATTGTTTAAAGAGATTTTTAGAAATTATAATTCTTGCTACTGTAAGTTTTGTTGATTATTGCTTATATTTGACCACAAATTGGGATTTAATTAAATTTTTTATACTTTATACCTTTCATTTTATCATACTTATTATATTGTTTTGAGCGAAAAAAGGTATTAAAAAATGGTTTTAAAGACAGAAATAACTGAAATGTTTGGAATCAAGCATCCCATATTTGCGGCACCGATGGGTCCTTTCTATACAAAAGAATTGACGGTAGCTGTATCTGAAGCTGGAGGATTGGGTGTGATTAGTCACACTAACTTGTTGGCGAATGATAGTTTAAAAGAAATGAAAAAAGATATGGAATATGTGGTTGAGCATACTGATAAACCCTTTGGATTTAACATACGAACTGGTAGAATGCAATATGATGCTAAAAGGCTGTGTAGGCACGTTCCTAAGATCATTAGGGATAATCAGAGATTAAGAGATCAATGTATTTATGCTCTGACTAGTGCTGGTTCTGCAAGATTGTTGCCAGAAAATAAAACTTTTCAACAATTAAGGGAAAATTCTGATATAAAGCACTTCCATGTTGCCCCCGCTGCATGGCTTGCCGATAAATGTGTAGTTTCGGGAGTTGATGGCATGGTTGTTACTGGGAGTGAAGGTGGGGGACATCAATCATATGAAAAAACTGGTACCTTAGTTCTGCTGCAACAAGTAAAGGAGAAACATCCTGATGTTCCTATTATCGCTTGTGGAGCATTTGGAAATGGATATGGACTAGCGGCAGCTCTAGGATTGGGAGCAGGAGCAATAGCGATGGGTTCCAGGTTTATAGCTTCACAGGAAAGTGAATTCCACCCAAAATACAAAGATATTGTTCCGCCTGCGAATCCCGAGGATACTGTTTTAGTTACTGGTTTTTTGGGACCTATAAGGTTATGGAAAAATGAATATGCTCTACATCATGGTCTTATAGATAGTAAGGAAGAAAAAATGGCTGAAGAATCAGGTTTTACGATGGAAATGTTGATTGAAGATGGAAAACATTATGAATCTGTCTATTTAAAAGGTGATTTAGTAACTGGAGCGATACCTCTTGGTCAGAGTTGCGGAGTAATACATAGCATCGATAAAGTTTCTGATATAATAGAATCTATTGTAAAAGTCGCAGAGGAACAACTTAAAAAATCATCAAGATACATTCAATAATCAAAAAATAACTCAAGTCATTTTTTTTAATTTTAACTTTCTTGCTCTTAATAGGATTAAATCCAAAAATCGTACAGTAAGAGAAGTGAAATGAATCACAATGACCAATGAAGAATTGCTTAATATTGATCAATTTAGAGCTGTTTTTCTTAAATATACAAAGAAAGCTTTTGAAATGCTTCCCAAAATAGAAAAACCATGTATTTTAGATATAGGTTGCGGTAACGGATTACCTACCTTAAAATTAATGGAGCTCAGTGAGGGAAATTTTGTAGGAATTGATATTGATCGTAAGGCATTAGAGAAGTTCAAAAAAAAAATCGAAGAGAAAGGGCTCTCAGACCGCATTAAAATAATGAACAAATCTTTATATAATACAAATTTTCCAGATGAGAATTTTGATATCCTCTGGGAAGAAGGAGTTCTCCATATACTCGATTTAAACAAAAGTCTTAATGAGTGCTGTAGGATTTTAAAACCTAAAGGTTTTTTGGTCGCGTTTGAGACAATAAAATGGATGCATAATTCATTAGAAATATTTCAAGATCATAGTTTTCAGCTTAAAGATCATTTTATGCTACCCGAAAAGTATTGGTGGACGGGATATTATGCCCCATTAGAGAAAAAAATAACTGAATTGCGCCAAAAATATCAAGGATCTAAGAATCTTGAATTTTTAAAAAATTATGAGAGGGAAGTAGCTATGGTTAAAAAAAATCCCAAAGAATTCGATTGCGGATTTTATATAATGCAAAAAATAGTATAAATATAATGTAGTTTTTGAAAATTATTTCATTTTTTAAATCATAATTCTTTATAACTTAATTAATGTTATTGTTTCAAATTAGTGGAGAGGAAGAACGTAATTTATTTTTTATAGGGATGGTGTATGAATCTTTTGTATTAATTATCTCTCTCATTCTTTTAATCCTTATAATGTTTAAGTATCTTGAAAAAAGACATAAACTCACATTGAATCTCTTGTTAATTTTTATTTTTTATACTCTTGCTATATTTTTTTCATTACTTTCAAAAATTTTTGTAGTGTTACGACTAGATTTGATTGTCGAGCCGTATTCTCCTTTAGGGTGGATTTTTTTTCGAATATTAAGCTTTAGAGTGAGTGAATTTTTAGTGTGTATTGCTATCTTTTTATCATATGATTTTAAAGTAAAAATATTTCAAAAAGATTATAAGAAACTACAAAGATATATTGTAATTATTTTTGGAAGTTTTACTGCATTTTATGATTTGGTGATATATGAACCTGTACATGG
>JBHLNT010000159.1:0-9717 GCA_048941265.1 Promethearchaeota archaeon | reverse complement strand
GAATCAAACAAAAATTCTGTTACATTATCATCTCGAGTGTCCCGGGAAGGGATAGATAAACTATACTTTTTAGTTATAAGGATATTTGATACATTAAAAAAACTAAAGAAATTAATATCAGACTAAATTCTGATAAATTAAGATTAATAAATTTACTAAATAAATCAAAATTATTACTTCAAATAAGATCTTCCAATAATAAAGTAGTATAGAATAACAAAAAATTAATAATTATCTTCAATTTAATGTTAAAAATTTTGGAGTGTTAAAATGGAAATAAATTTGCGACAAAAATATTTCAATCGCTTTGAGATTAAATATCAAATTTCTATGATACAGAAAAATATACTTTCAAGACAAATACACCCATTTATGGAATTAGATCCGTACGTTAATAATAATCATAATTATGAAGTTCGAAGTGTTTATTTTGATTCTCCATTTAGAAAATCCTTTTTTGAAAAAATTAATGGAGTTGGAATTAGAGTTAAATTAAGAATTAGATATTATCCTGACTTTCAGAATGGAAATCAAGAATTTGTTTTTTTAGAACTTAAAAAAAAAATAAATGAAAATGTTTCAAAAAGTCGAATCCTTGTACCCTTTTTAGATGCTTTTGAAATTATTGATAATTCTACAGAAAAAGCAAAGAATTTTTATAATAAAGCAACAAACGAGGATAAAATAAAATTAAAAGAAATGTGGTATCTATTCAATAGATATAATCTAAAACCAATATGTGTTGTTTGTTATAATAGAGAACCGTATATGGATAAAATGGAAAATAGATTTAGATTAACTTTCGATACAAATGTAAGAGTTAGATATTTTGATTTTGATTTGCATAGTGGAGAGGGAAGTAAATATGTTGTTCCCCCTAATTTATGTATTATGGAAATAAAATTTAATAATTTTATTCCAAATTGGATTATTAAAATATTTCAAAAAAATAATATTATTCAAGAAAAAACAAGTAAATTTGCCAATGGTTTGGAAAGGGGAATAATATTTAGTATTGTGTAATAAAGTTTTTTTACAATACAAGATTGCTTTTTTTATATGTTGTTGCAAGATTTTTTATCTATGTTTCTGGAGCAATCCTTTCAAAATTTAGGAACCGAAATTAATTTACTGGATGTAATATTAGTAATGTTTTGGAGTTTATTTTTAAGTATTATCATAGCAATAACTTATAGGGGAACTCATCGCGGGGTAAGCTATTCTCAAACTTTTACTCAGAATTTAGTATTAATAGGTGTAATTGTTTCAGTTGTAATGTTAATTGTTGGTACAAATATTGCTCGAGCATTTACCTTATTAGGAGCACTTTCGATTGTTAGATTTCGAAATGCAGTTAAAGATAGCAGAGATGTTGGATTTATTTTTTTTGTAATGGCTATTGGTATGGCATGTGGAACTAAATTTTACCCATTGGCAATGATCGCTACATTTGTTGGATGTGGATTGATGTACTTTATGACATATACTCAATTTGGTCAAAAAGGTTTAGCTCAAGATATATTAGAAATGTATTTTCCTGTTGAAAAAGACTACGCAAAAATATTAACACCAATTTTTATACCTTACTTGAAATATTATTCTCTTTTAGGTGTTGATTCGGTTAATGAGAAAATCAATCGTTTAAGTTTTATAATTACATTTAAAGAGAAGTCGCCATTATTCTCAGTTTCAAGTCTAAGGAAAAGTAGAAATATTTTTGAAGAAAAATTGAGTCCAAGAGCAAAATTTTTAAAAGAAATTCAGAAATTTGATTTTATTACTAATGTTAGAATAATAGAAGGTAGTAGTTCAGTAGAGATTTAATGTAAAAAAATTTTCCTCACGCTTTTTTGCTTTAAAATTGAGAAAAATAATCATCACAAAATTCTAACCGATCTGGAATCCAATTAATCAAAATTTTAATATAATCTTTAACATCTAATTTAGGATACCACATTTTATTATCAAGTTCTACGCTTTTTTTCATTGATTCATAATTCTCAAATATTTGATCTGTTATTTCTTTCTCCGACCAAACATCTTTCCTTAAATTAAACCAACGCTCCTTGCAATTTGACATGAATTCCTCATTACTTAAAAGACGATTATACAGTTCATTTTGAGCTCGGATTTCTAATTCTGGATTTTTTGTAGCACTTAATAAACTGAGTCCTGCCTGTCCAAAAGATATATCAAAGTCCCATGGAATCATATAAAATTTACTCGGGGATGTGTTTCTGACCAAAAAAAAATTGTCTGCCCAAAAATCTTCATGAAGTATAAAAAAATTGAAGATAAAAAAATCTATCAAATTTAATTCATCGAAAATAGAGAAGATTCCCGATTTGGTATCAAAAAATATATCGTCTGATGTATTATTTATAAAGGAGATTAACTCTGGCAATATCTTGTCCATAATATTAATATTTTCTAGATCAGGTAAATCTTGCGTCCATGCATTTTTGTCATATTCTCTGAAAAATGTATATGGTTGAGCTTGAAAAATTAAGCTAGAGTCTGTATCATTTTTAGGGGAATCTAATCCAAATAACTTCCTATCGTTCTTTTCTGCGAGTAAATATACACCCCGATAATCTTCGTTTAAAAATAAATTTACATATCTAGAATCGGGTAAAATCGCTGTAGGATTGGTGGGTTCTAAACTTCTCCAAAGATCAAAGGCTAATTTAGGTTTCATATATGTATAATCATTATACATGGCAAAAAGCTGCCAATCGTCATCATACCTCATCTCTAGGTATGATTTTGGCTGAGATAATTGAATGCGATACCCTTTTTTGTCATATCTAGCTTTTGCATTACCTCTTGCTCTAATCTCCGCAATAGTCGGATTAAAATCCACTTCAATAACGCATTCTTTATAGTTATTTTTACTGATTTCATGATCACAGGTTATATATACTTTTGGTAGATCTGAAGGAACAAACATTATTTCATTTGTATAATATAAAATAAATATAGTTGAAATTGAAAGAAATGCTAAGAAAACCACAGCTATGCCATCTCTTTTATTTCTGCTCTGTGGAGTTTTATGAATCAGAGCTTTTTTATTAAACATTAAATGACTCTCTGGTTGTTGAGATCAAAGCATTATAAATATATTATGAATATATATGATTCGTTATCTAATAAATTGTCTTATAAATAATTACCCCTTGTATTTTATATCTTTCAAAATAAGCTCTATCCTCGAAAAGTTTTGCACTATAATAGATTTTTACACTATAACTTCGTGGGTAATATTCTAATTCAGCGGAATCAAATAAAAATTCTGTAGCATTCTCATTTGTAGGCTCCAAAATAAAATAATCTATTGGACCGAATTTATTATTCATGAGTTTTTTATAGAATTCTTTTGATGATTTACATTCGGATAATTCTTCAAGAAATTTTATTCTTTCATTGTTTAATGCACTAGGATGGCTGAAATGAGGATTAGCAACAATAAATAGATATATTGGTAGATAAGCGGCGACTTCATCATACTGGGTTAAAAAAACCTTGTCTTCATAATCCAATTTCGAAAATATCTCAACTTCATCCGGAATTTTTTGATTAAAACTTTTTTTATAACTTTCTGATTTATTCAATTCAACTATATTATTGTAATTTTGATAGAAAATAATCACTATTAAAATGAATATTTCTAAAGTTTGGATATCTATTTTATTTTTTAATTGATTATAGATATCGGAGTTTTTTAAAATATAAAAGAATTGAATATAAAAAATACTAAAAGAAATTATTATCGCATAATATGATACAATTAAAATTCTATAATGTACAATTGGAAAACCAATTAAGAGGCAAATAAAACCCAGAGTATACAGAATATAAACAGATATAATAATATTTCCTAATATCTTTAGAAAGCTCGACTTATGGTATTTCATTAAAATAAAAACAATCCCCAATATCAATACAATGCTAAATAAATTAAAATTTAAATATTCTTGAAACGGCATATCTAAAGTATATTTTGGAAAAAAGAGGTTTTGATGGCTTTCAATCCCAATAAGTATAATAGAAATTATTAATGGTAACCAAAACCATGAGCTAAAAATTAAAATAATAATGCTTATCTTAGTGATTCTGATGAATTTTTCTTTAAATATTAAAAAATCATTCTTAAACGCATTTTGAATAAATATTAAAAAGAGATATATCGGCACTATTAGAAAATATAAATAAAAGGTGCATAACAATAATGATCCCAAAAATCCTCCTATAATGTAATCCTTATTACTGAATTCTTTGTTTTTATAATTTTCAAAATAATAAATAAAATAAGGAATAAAAAATGCATACCCAATTAAATGGTCAATCCAAATTATTTCATAATAATTTGCAATAAAACTAAAAAAGATTATTGTAATAAAGAACGATGTTTTTTCATCAAATATTTTTTTCCATGTTTCATATAAGATTGGGGGCAAAATAGTGTAAGAAATCAAAAAACCTATTTTTATCATTTTATATGGTTTAATATGAAATATTATAGAAATAAGAGCAAGGATATACCAATAAAGAGGTGCCATAAAAGCGGGAAGTCCTTTGAATGCTAAATCCCGGGGATATCCTGAATGAGCCATTTGAGTTATAAAGATAGTCCGATAAAAATTGTCCTGCTGCAAACCATTATATCCCAATTCAGTTCTAAAGAATAAGAAAGATAAAATTGATACATTAAACAATGTGAAAATAATGATATTTCTTTTATAATTTACATTAAGAATTTTGTTTTTAGAATTAGGTTGATTCAAAAATATGAAAATCATAAAAAAAGTAAGGGTTAATAATGCACAAAAAATCATTCTATAGGGCATGCTCCAGAGTGTACTGGGCAGGAATAAATAAACTATATTAAATATTAAAATCCCAAGTGCAGAAAATATTATCTCTTGAACGATCTCAATTTTAAATAAATTTTTAATTTGATCTTTTAATTTATTTTCTTTTAATTCTTTCTTAAAACTTTTATCATAGGACATTATTGATTTAAAAATTTCTATGATTTAAATAAATAAATTTAAAACCTTCTTATTAATAAAATTTTTTTAAAATTAAATTTCTATGAATTTATGAACTTTATAATTATAGGCGCATTTGCTACAAAAAATGGAAAAGACAAAAAAAATTAATAATTAGATTCTGTTTCATTATTGATATTAATTTTCGGATAAATTGAAATAAAAGGATTAATAATAATCAATGGATTAAGAAATAGATGCTAACCATCCTAAAAATCCAAGCCAAATATTAAATTTCATATACTCTGATGAATGTTTAGTAATACGCTGAATTGATGAGTTTTTAAAAAATTCTAGAAAAAGTCTTAAATCCACTAATGGATCAGCTTTTAAAGTGTCAATTAATTCTATTGCAAACGTTTTAACTGACTCAAAAGAATCGGGATTAAAAAATTCTTGCCTTAAACCATATTTGGGTTTCCAATTGAAATAACTCTTAGGTAATAATTTCTTCCTCATAGCAATGGCCCGAACGATCCATTTATATCGAGTACGATATCCATCTCCTGTTAATTTAATATAAGGTGGCAGTGGCAAAAGTTTTTTAAATGAAATGTCAGATATGTAGGGACAATACAATTTTAATCCATAAAAGCTCGCTAAGATATGTGAAATTAATGGATCTCCATTTGGGCTAAGATTTAAAAGATGATATCCATATTTATTATAATCATTAAAAGGATATTCTTGAAATTTTTTAACATTTGCAGCTGTGTAACTATCAAAATTGACTTTATGATGAGTAATTTTAGATACATCATCCACATTGCAAAATTGTACTGAAGAGAGAAAAGTTTGAATTGCAGATTTACTCTGAAGAAGATTTGAATTTAATAGGACATCTAAAGAATTAATTGAATTTTTATTTTTTAAAAATTTTGTTATTTTAAAAGAAGGATAATATAGCTTGTTTAGGAATTTATTTATAGAAGTTCTTAATTTTATTGGAACATATAAAAGATAATTCGTATATTTCAAACTATCCAGAACATTATGTCTTAAATAACTCATTACTTCACCAGCACCTTCACCTAACATTATATTTTGTCTATTCATTTTTTTGACTTCTTCAAATGCAAAATGTCTTGAAAAATATGCTGTTCCTCCCATGGGTTCTTCAATTATATTAAAAATTTCAGCATAGGATTCTTTTAATTCTTTTAAATTATGAATTCTAATTTCTTTTACGTAATGAGGGATCTCTAAAAAATCAGCAATTTCTATCGCTTTTTCAACTTCCTCTTCGTTATAATTTGGTACTTTAATAGTAAGTGCTTCGATTGGGATATCATATTCTTTAGCATATATCGACGTGATAACAGTAGAATCTAATCCTCCGCTCATCATAGAGAGAATTGGTTGATCAACTGGAAAATCCATTGCGTTCTTGAAAATATCGTAAATATAATTGACCCAATATGAAATATCTTTAAGATTATGGGTTGATTTCTCAAAAAATTCTTTATTTATAATCCAATTTTTACCAACTCGAAATTTTTGGTTATTAGTTTCAAGAAATTCACCAACATCTAACCTCTTAATATTATATATGACAGTCTCTTCTCCTATATTAAGTCCATTACCTAAATATCTTACTAAAGCATCAGGATTAATCCTTTTTCTATCTAATGTTGATATTAAGAATTTAAAGGAAGTACTAAATAAATATGGTGGTTTTAATGTATAATATACTTTTTCTCGTGCAAATATGTCTTTAAAAATCCTAATGTTTTTATTTTTTTTGTATACAGCAAAGATATAATCATTACTTAACCTATTTAATATCTTAATAAAATAATTATTATCTTTTCCGGACCTCAAAACCTCTGGAATTTCATGATAATATAAACTTTTAAAAATTTTATTATCATCAAAAAACCATATATTTCGATTTGCTATTTTAGATTTTTTTTTAATGATACCCATGAAATTATACTGGTCTTTCATACCTTCGAATTCAAAGGAATTACCAAACCTATTCTCAAAA
Source organism: Promethearchaeota archaeon (assembly GCA_048941265.1). Lineage (GTDB taxonomy): Archaea > Asgardarchaeota > Lokiarchaeia > Sigyniarchaeales > SOKP01 > LW40-45. Next base: position 2,679 of record JBHLNT010000159.1, on the reverse strand, counting down.
TAATTGATTGCTTTATCAATTAATAAATCTGGATTTTTTGTATTACCACCGATTATAAATTCCATAAATAATTTCCTTTACATCTTCTATTACATGTTTAATATATATAAATTACTATTAAGAGAGCTAAACTTTAATAAAGCCTAATTTTATAATTCACTTAAAATTTTCTTGTAAATGTTTTTATGGATTTTTGAATAGTTTTTTGTATATGTAAGTATTGTATCCCTTCCCTTTTGACTACACTTTTCCATTAAATTCTTATTATCAGCTAAAGTTTTAATGGCTTCTGAAATCTTTACAGGGTCTCCAGGGGGTATGAGAATTCCATTTTCTCCATTTTTTATAAATATATTACTTAAACCCACTGCAGTAGCAATTGAAGGTATTCCACAGCTCATTGCTTCTATTAATGATGCTGGAGATCCCTCTGTATATGATGGTAATATAAAAATATCTGCCTTATTGTAAATTTGTGGCATTTCTTCATGACTATATAAACCAGGAAGTTTAACATTTCTGAGCTTATTGACTTTGATAAAATTTTTAATCCATGTTTTTAAGGAGCCATCTCCAACTAAAGAAAACTCAATATTATCATTCTCCTTTGAAATCAATTTAATAGCATTTAATAGAACTTTTATTCCCTTTTCTTCTTCAAATCTACCAACGTAAAGAATCTTTAATTTTTCACTAATATGTGATTTGTCTTTAATTTTTAGGTCTTTAAATTTTGTTAAATCTACAAAATTAGGGCTAAGGTATTTATTAGATACATTCCTTTTTTCAGCAAGTTCCATTAATTCCTCAGTTACAGGGAAAACAAAGTTTGCGTTTTTTAGTATTATTTTTTCAAATAAAATTACTAATTTCGATAATATCCATGTAAAAATGTTTTTCTGATATTTAATTAATAATGATTTTCTCTCAAAACCTCCTAACCACATTATATAAGGGATATTCCTTTTCTTACTTACTAAATATACAGGTAATCCCGAAAGAAGTAGATTTTCGATTCTAATAATATCTATTTGAGTTTTTTTTGTCAATTGAATTAAAAATAAATATAAATTTACATAATTTTGTCCAATTTTAAAAATTGATTTAATTATAGATGATGATAAATTGAAAGGAATTCCTATAAGATAGCAATTTTGATATAATTTTCTATAGAGATAATGATTAGTTGAAGAATAACAGACGAAAATTACCTGTTTAAAATATTCACGCCAAGATAAAGCTTCTGAAGTACCTTTTCCAATTAGTTTTTCGAAATTCTCTTGTCTCACTTGATTAACATAAAGTATTGTTGATTTTCTTAAAACTTCCATATTTACTCAGATGTAGACTAACTTAAAATTATATTATGTACTTAATCATTGTATATTTTTTATATGTTTTATGATATTTTTGGCAGAGACCACTACGTTATGTTTTTCTTTCAAAAATTCGATACCTCTTTGCCCATATTCATAACCCAATTCTGGATTTTCAATAAAAATCATGATTTTTTCAGCTAAATCCTTAGGGTCTCTTGATGATAAAATGCCAAGCTTCTCTTCTGAAATTACTTTGGTCCAACCTCCAATATCATTTCCCACAACTGGAATACCTACCGAGAAATAGTCATAAATTTTTGTTACAAACCCAAATTTTCGAGTTAACTCATATGTAGAGGTGACAACACCAACATGACAGTGGCTTAATAATTCAATAAATTCCTGATGAGTGTTTTTCCAATAGAAATTTATCTTCAGTTTTTTTTTCTTTGCCAAATTCATTGTTTCTTTTAGTTTTTCCCCTTTTTTTGTCACATAAATCTGAGTCTCAGGATACTTCTTTAAAACATAAGGTAAGCTATCAAAAAAGTACTTGAAATTACTCCTATGAACAACCATACCGGCATTAATTATCTTAGGAGGTAAATTTTTTTTTTTAGGTTTATCTAAAAGAGCATAACCTCCTATAATTTCTGTATATAATTTGGATCTATCTATATCCTTAAATTTTTTTAATAAGAAATTCTTTAGAGTTTCACTAACAGTAAAAATCATATCAGAATTGGCTAAAACCTCCTTTTCTAAATCGATTAAATAATTATATCGCCTCCCGTACCTTCTAATAATTCTATGATCAACTAATTCTTCGGGCCAAAAGTTATGATAATCGGCTATTACTGGAAAACTAAATTTATCTTTAATTTTTGTTAATATTAATCCACCTATTTCAGTTTCACCTATAAATACATCGAAATCAATATTATTTTTTTGAATAGTATCTATTAAGCAGTTAGTAACTTGTGATATTGTTAAGTTTAAGATCTTTGGATTTAATATAGTAGTATTAGATAAATTTCTAATATCTAAAATCTTTCTAATAATTCTGTAGAATTGCTTTGAAATTTTTCCTGAACTTATAATAGGAACTGTAATAAATTTAACAAGGGGACCCCAATCCTCATAATAATTAAATGGAGTAAAAACATAACATTTGTGAAATAATTTTGTCAAACCACTACATAGACTTCTCACTCGATAGATTGAACCCATGCTTTCTCCTGGGGGGTGCATAAAAAAGATGCCAATATTCAGTAAGATCCACCAAAAATATTATTTATACTATTATAAAAAGTTATTATATGATATCTTCAAATTATTTCTTTGCAAAAATATTAATGTT
>JBHLNT010000158.1:0-9891 GCA_048941265.1 Promethearchaeota archaeon | reverse complement strand
ATAGATCTTATTCGCCAAACTAAATTAGCCTTAGATAGGGGAATTGCTGGACGACTGGAAAGTATTAGCTCATTTAGTTTCAAACATCCACATATTCAACCTTCTTCTGATTTTGAAGCAAAAGTTTGGGTTCAGGAATTTATTGATGGTAAAAGAGAGAGATAAAATAAATCTTATTAATCTAATAGTTATTTTTAATATACTTCTTTTAATTTTATTACATAAAAATTAGACCTTTATTTTTACTATTGTCTTGGAACTTAAGAGCTTAATTGTAAGAGATTTTTTTAAAATGATTTAAATAGGATTATATAATTATACTCACTATCATGGCAAATAAAATTAATGTTGCTTTAATTGGATTAGGGGATGTAGCCTCTGCATTAGTACAAGGCGTTTCCAACTATCAAAAAAATCCAGATAAAATAATTGGCTTGCTTCCAGAAATAACTCAATATAATGTTGAAGATGTTAACTTCGTTGTAGGATTTGAAGTAAACTCAAATAAAATAGGAAAAGATATGAGTGAGGCTATTTTTGCTGAACCAAACTGTAATATGAAATTATTCACCCCCGAATTCCTTAATGCTCCAATATTAAAAGGACCAATATTAGACGGATTAGATAGTAATATTAAGGATATAATCCCTGTCTCAAATGGTCAAGAGCCTGTTGATATTTCTAAAGAGATGAAAGATCATATGGTCGACGTAGCAGTTATTTTACTTCCAACCGGAGCACATAAAGCAGTGAAATTTTATGCTATGGCCGCTCTTGAAGCGGGAGCTTGTGTCGTTTGCGGAATGCCCTCTCATGTAGCAAAAGATCCAGAAATTATCAAAAAGGCAAAACTTCTGAATCTATCTCTAATCGGAGATGACGTAAAATCCCAAATAGGAGCCACGATAATTCATAGATCCTTGGCTAATCTATTCCCAATGAGGGGTGCTATTTTGGATCGTACAATTCAGCTCGATTGGGGAGGATGTTCTGATTTCTTAAACCTTTTAACCCCTCGACCTGATGGAAACTTGGTCTATGAAGAAGGAAAACGTCAATCCAAAACACAATCAGTTGTAGCTAGGCTCCAAAATAAGGATACAGTTGAATGTCAAATTTCTGCTGTGGATTATATCCCATTTCTAAAAAACCAAAAAGAAGCATATATGAGACTTGAAGGCCGTATTTTTGGAGGCGCCCCAGTTAGAGTGGATATTACAATGTTTGTAGAAGATGGTAATAATTCTGCGGGTATCATAGCAGATTGCATTCGTATATCTAAGATTGCGAAAGATAGAAAAATTGGTGGAGTTTTACAATCTGCATGCTCATTCTTTATGAAACATCCTCCCGAACAATTAGAAGATTTTATTGCTAAAAATAGATTAGTAGAATTCATTAATGGTAAAAGAGAAAGATAATTTCGTTTTGAGTTAAACTAATAAAAATTATCAATCCATTCTTTCTTATATCGTATAGGTTCTAGACTTTAATTTCATCGGAATTCTTCCAATGATTTTTTGTCTGGCTATTAAGAATTCGTAGATATAATCAGAGATAAGACTTGTAGCCTCGGGAATGTATCTATAACTAGGAAAATCATTAATATCAATGATATATGGTGTTCCATCCTTAGTTAAAATATAATCAACTCCAAAAACAGGCATACCAAACTTTCTTCCTAATTTTCGAATTTTTCTTTTTAATTCCTTATCAATTGGAACCCTTATATGCACCAAATCATATGGAGTTAGTTTTTTTTCTCTTAACCAATTATGAGAAGTAATTGATACTATCCAATGATCTATTAAATATGCCTTATAAATAATGTCTATCTTACCCAGATACTCCTGAAAAAATAACTTTTCTTTATCGTAATTTTTAGTTAATCTTTTTAGCTCAATTAAATTACTGGCAATTCCTATAATTCGATCTTCTTTAGATAGATTTGGAGCATTGTGAATATCGTATTTGATAATAATTTTTGCTCCATATCCAAAAGCCTGAATTACTTCATTGTAAGAATAAAATGATTTAGGAATATTTATCTTATTATACTTTTCTTCTATAAATTTAAATGTGGCTTTCCTACTTTCACATGTCTTAACAGCACTCAAACTATTAAGAAGAGGTATTTTTGGTGCATATTCTTTTAAAGCATTATAAATAATTTCATTGGAATCATCAGATAATAATTTAACAATAATTAAAGAAAGTGGATATTTTTTTAATTTTTTTTGAAAATATTTTACACTAAAAATACCTTTTTTGTTGCCTTTATCAGGCAAAAGATTTACGATCTTTATATTATAATTAACTTTAGTAAACTTTACGATCTTTTCAAAAAATTCAAGATCGCGATTAATGATAGACCCAATATAGATTCTTTTTATTGACATAAAAAAAATTATGGGAGTTTGACTTTGTAAAAACAAATGATAATATATAAATCTATTTGTTTAAAACAATATATTTATAAGCAAGCATATTTGTTTAACACATTTTAAATACTTAATTTACCCGATTATCAAAGTAATTTTTTACCGAATATCTAATTATCTTGATGAAAATTAATTTTATCATCATTCAAATCAATTTAAATGAAATAATTCGTTTTTATAAAATAACACATAAGAAATAGCCTTCTATGAATAAAGTTAAAATTGGTTTAATAATCGATAATTATCATCTAAAGTATAAGGTATCAGAATTCTTAAAATATCTAAAGAATAAAGCAAAAATATCCCTTTACGTACAAGAATCATTTATATTAAAAAACTCGGAAATAGACTTTAATGAAGATCTATTTTTTATTAAAGGAAAAGGAAAAGTCATAATAGCTTTAGCACGATTAATTGAAAACGAAACGTCAATTCCCTTAATAAACTCTCCTAAAGCAATTTGGTTAACTATTCATAGATTTTTAAATAGTCTTATCTTGAGGAAAGCAGGAGTTTTAGTACCAGACTTTGCTTTAATCCCTTGTGATTATCCTCCTCCATTTGACAATTATATTATAAAAAACATTATCGATCAAAAAACATATGCTTTTAATGCGAAAATTCAGAAAGTTGACGGATGTCTTAAAGTATCTGATCAAAGGGCATTAGATGAGATAGATGGAAAAGAAAATTATCAATATCTATATTATCAGAAATTTATAAAAAGCAAATGGGAATATAAAGTATATAGTTTTGGGGATAACTTATTTTATTATAAGCAACTTCCGATATTAGTGAATCCTAATAAAATGGAAACAAGAAAAAAGATTAATGAAATTCCTGAATTAAAAGCTAATGCTCTAAAAGCTATGAAAATTTTGAATCTTAAAGTTGTATCTATAGATTTTCTAAAATCGAAAGATGGGAAGTATTATTTAACAGATATAAACTCCTTACCAAATTTTAATTATATAGAAAATGGTCCGAAATTACTCGCAGATTTTTTAATTAACCAGGCTAAAATATAAGTAAATGAATATAATTATTGGAAATGAAGATTGGAATATTATCTAAAAGGACAGGTCATTTGACCGGGAAATTAAAGAGATTTTTCGAAACCCAAGGACATAGTATAAGGATATATACTAAAAAAGAACTTCAGTTAGATAAAACCCTTCTTGAAAATGATTTATATATTTTAAAATCAAAAACTATATTCTTTATTTACGCAGGATTCTATGCGGAAGCGAATAATATCCCCGTCATTCCCAAGCCTGATATATCCAGAAAACACAAGGATAGATTAGAAGCACATCTGTTAATAAAAAATGCGGGACTATTATATCCTGAATTTTACTACGGTACTTTTAAAACTATGAAAGATATGCTTAAAAAATTTCATTTTCCTTTGATTTTAAAGCCAATTGTAGGATCAGGCAGCAAAGGTGTTAAAAAAATTAATAAGATCGAAGATATTGATATGGAGAATGATGAGTTAATATATTTAGAAAGATTTATTGAGGGCGTCCATTATCTAGCATATTTTATAGAGAATGAGATCTGTGTTTTAGAAAAACCTCCATTGAGTAATGAACATGTTCCAATGAAAGAAATATCTTTATTTGATGATGTAAGGGAGGTTGTAATTAAATGGAAAAATTATTATAATCTATTATTCGGTCATTTGGATATAGTGAGGGAGTATTCAACAGGAAAATTATATGTTGTAGATCCCGGTTCTTTTCCAGAATTTACCAATTGGAAATGTAATGCAGATCCAGTTTCGAAAATTGGAAACTTAATATTAAAGGAATATAAAAAACTAAAAAATTAAATTTAATAATATAAATTTTAATCTGGATAAATAAAATTCAATATAGTAATTTTAATTGGAAAATTCATAAATAAATTAATTATTATTCAAATAGATTATATGGAAGTAGTGGCATTTTACTCCGAATTATGACATCTAAAATAACTTTAGAAAACGAAGATAGTAAAAAACGATACGAGAATGATATCTTAGCAAATGTTTTTGGCTCTCAAAAAGTCAAATTATATAAACTAAAAAATTGGATCTTCGATTTTGGAGGTGTAATGATTGAAAATACATTTGTTATTAAGAATTTGATTAATATTATTGAGAGTGATCTTAAAGTAACAATCCCACGTTCAGATGAGTCTCATTATCGAAAACTGCGTCGTCAGGTTGGGTCTGGCATAATCTCATCAAGAGTGTTTTTAGAAAAATTATTTAATACCTACTATTATCCTTATCAAAATCAAGGAGGATCATTGCCATCGAAACGGCTAAATGTCGATTATTATCTAGAGCTTTGGTTTCAATTATATTCAAAGTTTGCTAGGTTATCTACAGAAATGGAAAAAATTGTTAATTATCTACATCAAGCGGGCTATATAGTTAGTTTAATGTCAAATACTTTCGATCTTCATGCAAGATCGAATGAATTAAGGGGTTTTTATAATATGTTTGATCATGTATTTTTATCTAATGAAATTGGACTTAGAAAACCGGATTTAGCGAAATATAAATATGTTATTAAGAAATTGAAAACAAAACCTAAAAAATGCGTATTTATCGATGATAAACTACAAAACCTTATACCAGCTCGTCAAATAGGAATGAATGTGATAAAATTTGAATCAATAGAAAAATTTATTAAACAATTAGAGGATTTAGGGATACAAGATCTATCTAAATTATCTCGACGTGAAATAAAAAAGAAATATAATGAGTATAAGTTAGCAAAAAAGAAGTTTAAAAAATCCAAGAAAGAATATGAAAAAGCAAAAAAAGATTATCTAAAGTCCTCCTCGAAGAGTTCAGAAAAGAAAAAACTAGAGCTTCAACAAAAATACGATGAATTTATTAAACAAAAAGCCGAATATGAAAAAGCTAAACAAAAAAAAAAGAGCTTTGTATCAAGAGTTTATTTTCATTAAAATATTAAATACACAAGAAATATACCTTATTTTCATATTATGCCATCGCAATCAAATGATATCTCAGACGAAATCACATTACATGAAATTTTTGGTAAGCAAAAAGTAAGGCTCTATAAAATCAAACATATAATAGTAGATTTCGGTGGAGTTATGGCAGAACAATCTTTTATACTAAAAAATTTACTTGATCTTCTCGAATCTGATTTAAAAATTAAAATCCCACGATTAGAAAATATATTCTATAGAAAAATTAAGCGTCAATTGAGTTCTGGCAGAATTACTTCAAGAGAGTTTTTAGAGTTAATATTAGAAAGATACTATTACCCCTTTCAAAATATAGATGGAGCTTTACCCCCAAAAAAAGTTAATATTGGTTATTATTTAGAGCTTTGGTTTCAATTGCATACTAAATTAACAAAACTATCTGCACAAATGGAAAGAGTTATCGAACGATTTCATCAGGGAGGATATACAGTAAATTTAATGTCAAATGTTTACGATATTTATGCTAAATCAAATGAATTGAGAGGATTTTATAATATTTTCGATAATGTATTTTTATCGAATGAAATCGGGCTTATTAAACCAGATATTGAAAAATATAAATATGCCCTTAAAAAATTAGATGCTAAACCTATACATTGCATTTTTATTGACGATAAAATCCGGAATCTAGTTCCTGCTAGAGAGCTAGGAATTACTGTAATCAAATTCGATTCTTTTGAGAAATTCAATCAGCAATTAGATAAATTAGGGCTCAAGGATATAAGCAAAGGGTTTCGAAGGGAAATAAAAAAAAAATATAAAAATTATAAATTGAGCAAAAAAGAGTATAAAAAGGCAAAAAAAGAATATAAAAAAGCAAAAAAAGAATATTTAAAGAAGAAAAGGAGATCTAAGGAAACAGGTTATGATTTCAAAAAAAAACGCGAAGAATTTGAACAAAAAAAAAATGAATTTAAAAAACAAAAAAAAAAGAAAAAGCAGGAGTTAGAAGTAAAGGTTAAACTGAATTAAATCTTTATACAAAATTATATTTAAAATGATTATCGCAAAAATAAAGGCGATCCGAAATCCAATCTTGCAATTGGTTAATAAAAATCTCTGAATTAACGGGCTGATTCCAATGATTCAAATCACTTTGAATGTAGGGTTTAGCTTCGCCATAAATATATGAAAGAGTATTAAAAATTGATTGGTTTGACCAAATACCATCTCTTAATTTTATCCACCTTGCACTACAGTTTTCCCTAAACCATGTGTTGTTTAATAATCGATTATATAAGAGAGTGTTATTGCGAATTTCATATTCAGGATTTTCGGTTGGACTATAAGTAGTTGTAGCATTTTGACCAAATGTCAAATCAAAATCCCAGGGGATTAATGAAAAATTACTAGGATTTGTATTTCGGATAATAAAGTAATTTTTATGCCAGAAATCTTTATGTAAAATGAAAAAATTAAATAAGAAAAAGTCAATTAAATTAATTTTATAAAATTTCGTAAATATTCCAGATGTTTCATTAAAAAAATCGTCATCGGAAGTGCTATTTACAAATTTAGTTAAATTAGTCATAATATCATCCATAATATAATATCCCTCATCTTCATTAGGCCAGTCCTGTTCCCATTTATCTTCTTCATATATGGAAAAATTTGAGGGATCTTTTGCTTGAAAAATTAAGCTATCATCAGTATCATTTTGAAGTTCTTTATTCAATCCAAATAATTTCCTATCATTTTTTTCAGCAAGCAAATATAGACCTTGATAATTCCCATTAAAATATAATAATACATATCTCGATCTTGGCAGAATTGCAGTTGGATTATTTGTTGATAAGAGATTTCGCCAAAGATTAAATGATAATTTAACTTTCAATCGAGTATAATCATAATAACTCGCAAATAATTGCCAATCAGCATCATCCCTCATTCCTAATAGAGGCTCCCCTTTTGATAATTCTATACGATAACCTACTTTAGGGTAAGTTGCGCTCGTCTCACCTCTAATTTTAATTTGGGCTTCTAATGGCTCAATTCTTTCAGAGGATTCTTCACTATCTAACTCAAATATACAATTAGAATAGTTTTCATTATCGAGGGTTTTATAACATGTAATATATATTGTAGGAAAGTCTGGATGGTTATCTGAAGAATCAGATTCATTTTCTATAGGATAAGGAAAATATACAAAAAAAAGTAATGTTGATACCGTAATACTACTGATAATAATAAATACTAACAAATTTCTCCAAGTTCGACTCGGTGGTGGCTTGTCTACGAATTCCATTGAATTACCCACAGATTTTCTGGTTTAATTTTTCTAAGATTTTTAGATCAACTATCAAGTGCTATTATTGGTTAAATTTTCAAATTATAAAAGGATATTAATACCTATTATAATATCAATTTAGAATATATTAAAATTAGCATCACAAAAGTCTAATTTATAATAAGATATGTGTGTGAAAATTGAATTATTTTTCTTTAGGTTTTTCTTTCTCTTCTTCTTTGGAGTTCTCTTCCTCAGTACCTTTATTTAATTCCTCAACCTTTTTCATTACTGATTCAGAAGTATCTGTTGGAATTGGCATTTTCTCAAAAACCTCAATAAATTTAACGTCACCAATATCCATATGGGTTTGTAAATCAATAGCAAGCCCAAATTTTAAATATGTAAGGTTTTGAAACATAAACATTTTTGGAATGTGAAATTCAATCGAATTATCAGCTTTATTATAATTTATTTTAAAATCTGCGATGTTTTGTTTTGGAATTCCTTTAGAAGTCATAAAATATTCAATTTTCTCTTCAAAATCTTCTATTTTATCAATTATTTCCAAATTATAATCTATACTCTGCCCTGCCAATGGATGATTATAATCAACTACAACCTTTCCTTGAGTTATCCGTATAACTGTACCCCTCTGTGCCTGTCCCTGTTGGGTTTGTTTGACATATTCTTGTCCTAATTCAGGATTTTTCCCGTTATTCAATTTTCTAAATTTAGCAATCCCGATTCTCTCAATTTTTTGAGGATCGCGTTTGCCAAACGCTTTTGTGGGAGGAATTCTCACGGATTTTTTCTGAAAATAATTCATTTCTTTTATCGTTTCAGTTAAACCCTCGTTTAAGAAACCGGGCTTTGCTACAATTACAAATTCAGGGGTATAGAAACCCTGCTGCTCTTTTTTCTCATCATAAATTCCAGCAGTCTTAGCATCTTCAACTGAAGAAACTTGAAACACCTTTCCATTTTGAGTACGTGCTGTAATTTTTACTAAAATAAAGTCTCCATCTTCAACCTTTTTGCCTTCAAGTTGTTTTTTCTTTTCTTCTAATTTTTTAAGTTCTTCTTGGATTTTCTTTGCCTCTTCATTATCTTCCTTAACACTCTCCCCTCCTTCAGCTACTTGTTTTTCTGATTGCTTTTCCAATAATTCTTTTGCATTATCTATATATTTTTGGGCTGAAGCTTGACCTATACCTTTAATTCCCAACAACTCATCCACCGTCGCATTAGCTAACTTATCGATTGTATCTATTCCAGCTCCTTTGAGATCTTCAATTTTTTTGCCTAGTCCTTTCACATCTTCTAATTTTAAGCTCATAAAATACCATTTCCTATTTTAAAATTAAGTAATCTAAGTGATATTTGTTAAATTTTGAAATATTTTATAATTTTTAGACTTTTCTAATTCTGAACCTTAATTTTAGCTTGAATTGAATATAGAGGTGAATTAGTCTCATTTTTATAAGACCAATCAGAACAAGATTGATTTCATCTAAAATCATGTTTAGTATAAATTTAGGAAACAGGTTTATATAAGATTCCTAATTTATCGGCATAATCTTTAACTTCAAGCATTTCCCTTGATGATGGAAGGCGATTTATCTCATCATAATTATAGGCTTTATATTGTGGTCTATATTGCCCCATAATATTTACTACACATTTAGGAATTTCTTTTGCAACATAATCTAAGATTGGTTTTGAACAACATTCAATATGATTTGGCATAACTAAGTGCCGAATTATTATTTCACCACTCCCCTCGTCGTGTATTCTCTTGTGATTTCGAGCCACTATATTAAAGTAATTTTTAACACCTGAATATTTTTCAGCGCATTGATTGTTTCCATATTTAAAATCGGGTAACCAAAAATCCATGAAGTCGATAATTAAGGAGAGTGCTTTATCAGTTAAATATAAATTGGAATTCCATAGTTGACAAATATTCGATTCTTGATAATTTAAACTACCTACAATAGTATGTAAATTAGGGATAGGATCTCCTCCCACATAATTTATATTAATAGCTCCTTTACCAACGAGCTTTTCTGCTAAATCAGCTAATCTTTCATAGTCCACTTTAGTAGCAACATCCTCAATTTCTCTTTTTCCCTTCCAAGCTTGAGAAATATCATAGTTTTGGCAGAATACACAGCCAAAATTACAGGATTGAAAAAAAATTGTTCCGCT
>JBHLNT010000157.1:4973-10027 GCA_048941265.1 Promethearchaeota archaeon | reverse complement strand
AGATATTTACCATTGGAAGAATATTATGGATCTGTAGGTTTACCTATATTTGGGGCAGTTATTTATTTCTTCTCTGGTGTTGATATAATCTTAATCCCTAAATGGTTCGTATTTTATACTATTCTTGTGTCCGCATTAGTTTTCTATAATATCTTGATGAAAGTCTTTAATAATCAATCATTAGCCATTTTTGGTGTGTTTATTATAGAATTTGCAGGATTAGGATTTGCTTATATGATGTATCAGTTTTGGCCATCACACTTGGTAATTATTCAATCTTTAACCATTTTTTTTCTACTCTATGATAGACTCCAAAATTTTATAAAAGAAGAAAGACCTACAAAAGAAGAGGTTTTGTCAAAAATTTGGTTTTATTATATCATAATTTCTGTTATTTTTATCACATCTATACTAACTCATGCTTTAACATCAGTAATATTTTTGTTATCATTTATGTGGATCTTTTTAATTTATTTCTTAAAGGATTATCGGAGAGGTTTTGATTTTATATTATTAAGTTTATTAGGAGGGATATATTTAATCTTTTATTTCTATGGTTTAAGTTCTGAGCATTTCTTTTTTTTAGCTAATCTTGATTACTCTTCGTTATCTTTTTTGTTTATTTTTGCCTTTATCGGAACTAGTGTCGCTGGAATTGTAATTATCTGGAAAATTAAAAATACTTTATTGTTTACGAAGGGAAGATTTAAGTTAGTTATAATGGGGAAAAAATATCGTTATTATAAAACAATTGAGGATAAAATTATAATCCCCTTGGCATTAATTATTGTAGGAGTTTTAACTTTATTTTTTACAATTGGCAATTTTTTATGGTTTGATCTGCCAATAACAACAATATTTGCTGGAATTGAGCTAATGTTATTTGTAGCTTTTGGTATATGGGGTGTTTTAATATTTCAAAAAAAGCCAAGAGGTAAATTATTTTTTATTTGGGCAATATTTTTTTTTTTCTTTTTCTCAGCAGTTTTTCTCTTTGATGTTCTTTCAACCAATTCGAAATATTGGGCTAGAGTATTTTTTCTTATGCCCCCTTTATTAGTTGTCGGTTTTATCTCATATGTATACAAACTTATAAGAACTAATTCCATTACTAAAAGAAGCACAAAATATTTTCTTTCGTTTCTAATTATTTTTTCTTTATGTACTACTTATACGCATGAATTTTTTACCGTTCAATATGTCAGTTTAACAAAACGTCAAGTTGGCGGTGCTATTTGGTATTCAAAACATACAGAGGATAAGAATGTAATTGTCACAGAATTTGGTTTCAATTATATGTTTATGTACTATGATTATCCCTATAGTAAGGGAGATAAAAATTTAAGAGGAAGAGATATTGATTATTTTGTAGACGCCGGAGAGAATGGTTTATTTCAGCCAGAGAATCAAACTGATAAGGTTGACGGGGATGAATTAAGGGATCTTAAAGAAGATAATGAAACAGATGTAGTTCTTACGCCAGATGAACAATACTTTAAACATGAAGGATGGGAAACTTATGGATATTTAGACAAGGAAGATATACAAGCCTATTATGATGCTAATTATTTGAATAAGATATACTCAGCGAGATCGGAAAATGGGAAAGAAAATGCGTATTATTGGGTTATTTAAATATCTCATAATCCCCAGGAAAGGCCGCTTCAATTTTCCCCTTGAGAATTCTTTCTTTACCACCCTCAATTTTAATAAGTTTAGGAATTTTTCCAACCTTTCCTATTTTATTACCCCTCGAAATAAATGCACCGAAGACACCTTCAATTTCATCAACTGCATCTAATCCTCTTTTTATGGATTTTTCAATATCGGGGCCTTTTACTAGATTTGCGATCTTAGTAGCGGCTGCATCTCCTAATGTTGCATTTTTAGCAAAAATGGTAGCAGCATCCGCCTGGCCTAAGCTTACTGCATGTCCAATTGTTGCAGAACTTGTTCCAAGTCCTATTGGACAATCTGTTTTCTGAATTAAAAAACCAATATTAAGGTTTAGTTGATTTTCACCAGCATATAAGGCAATCTTCATATCTTTTTCAGAATCAATCGCAATTTCTCCACCATTTTCTACTAACGCGATTTTTGCTGGTTGGAAATCAGTAATATTGTCACTTTTCATCGCATCTAACATAAGGTCTGCTAATGCTCCAGCAACTGCGGCCATTGGTCCAACATCGCAGAGTTCAGTTGCTTTTACCATCATCTTAATTATTTTTAAATCGGTCTTTACCTTAACTGGAGAGAACGATTTTAAAAAACGTTTATCTTTTAATACATACTGTTCTAAAATTTTTCGATGATGATAAAATGCATTCTTAGCTCTTATAATAGCCTTTTTCGACTCAGAAAGGATAGTTATATCAGATTCTTTCTCCGTAAAATGAAATTTATATACCAAGTCCAATACTTTAATATGGGTTGTTTTAATTCTAATATATTGAATTTAATATTTAAATAAATATAAATAAAAATACTACTATTAATTTATAAAATAATCATAGTTTCTTTATCTAATAATTCAAAATTTTTAACAGAATTATTCTAATGAGAGGAGGTACGAATCATTTCTCAATCGAATTATGAAGAAGTTGTTTCGCAATTAAAAAAAGAGTTGAATACTGATTGTGCCATTTCAAACCGGTATGGAATTATACTGGCAAGCTTAATTAAGGAATTTTCAAAAGGAAAAATAATTCCTCAAAAAATTTTAGAGCTTATTAGCGAAAAAAATCAGATTGCTGATGAGTTAAAATTAAAGCAAATTAACTCATTTGCGTTAGAGACTATGGATTATAATTATTTATTTACTTTTAGTGAGGAATTAATATTAATATCCAGAGTTCCGTTAAATGTCAACTTAGCAAAATTTATGCCAAGTATAAGGACACTAACTCAAAAATTAAGTAAAAGCTATAAAGAACAAGAAGGTGGTATAAAGGAATTTTCTGTTTTTGATTTCTCAAAGGATATTAAGAAAATTGAATCCGCATTAAAAGAAGAAGATATTGATAAAGAAAAGTATGCGATTATTAAAGATATCATAAAATTTATTTCAGAATAATCAAAAAGGTGGAAAAAAATACTTAGACAAGTTTATATCTATAAAGGAGATGATCTTTTATATTATAGGCACTTTGGTAAAGCGTTAAAGCAAGATATTTTTTCTAAGCTTGTAAAAGAATTAATGGAAGATATATTTGCTAGAAAAAGTACCCAATCAATAGAATCGCATGATTATTATAAATACAAGATTTCTTATACTGCTTCAAGAGAACATGAACTGCTATTCTTATTTGTTACAGGTTTGACAGATTCTATTGATAGTATTAAGAAAGAATTATTAAGGTGTAAAAGAGAGTTCCTTAATTTATTTTCGGATATTCTTCAACATAAATTTGATGCAAAAACTTTTGAAGTATTTGATCCGACTATTGATACTATACATCGGAATTTAAGACCTAAAATATCTTTAGTAGGTTTTTCAGGCGTTGGTAAAACTACCATAACAAAACTGATCAAAGCAGAAGAAATTCCTATGAAACATGTACCTACCATTACAGGAGATATTGCAACAATAAAAATTGGAAAGTTATATTTCCATTTATGGGATTTCGCTGGACAAGAACAATTTAGCTACCTCTGGAACAACTTTGTTAAAGGGAGTGATGCTGTACTTTTAATAACCGATTCTACGCTTGAAAATATAGAGAAAAGTAAATTTTTTCTGGAATTAATTAAAGAAGAAGCTCCCCAAGCTCATACTGCTGTTATAGCAAATAAACAAGATTTACCTGAAGCATTGAAACCAATACAAATTGAAAAAATTATTGCCTTAAAGACTTATTCAATGATAGCTAAAGAAAGTCAAAATAGAAATAAAATGATTCAAATTATTGCAGACGTTTTAGAAATGTCTGCAGAGGTTTCTCCCCTCCTGAAACCATTACTTGAGAGAGATAGATTAACTGAAGAAGCTATGAATGCATTAGAAAACGCAGAATTTAGCGAAGCATCTCTTTTATTTGAAAAAATCTCAGATTTATGTATTGAATTAGGAGATGATTCACTTGGGAGAGAATTTTACGAAAAATCTGAAAAAATAAGGCAGATGTTACAAAAAGTAGGTGCTCCAGAACAACCTCCAGTTGTTTCCGAATTCAAAGAACCTATTTCAAAACCTCCAAAAGTAGAAGCAATACCCAAGATTGCAGAGCCTATTTCAGAACCAATCGAGGAGGAACAAGAAGGAAAAATTGAAGAAACTCGAGTGAAAGTGATGGTGGAAGAACTTCCATTAGAACCACAAAAGCAAGCACCAATTTCAAAACCATTAAAAGCTGAGCCTTCATCGATTTTTGAAGAACTAGAAGAACTTGAAACAAAAGAAGAAATAACAGAAAAACCATTAATACAACATAAACCTGAATTGTCTTCAACTATAAATCAAATAGGAATAGTTGAAAAATTAGAGGAGGAACTAATAGAGCCCGAGGAAAAGAAACCAGCTAAAAAAAAGAAGGAGAAAAAAAAGAAGAAAAAGAAGAAAAAGAAAAAACGGGTCGAAGAACTTGAAGCTCATGAAGTAACTTCCGTAATTCAGCAACCATCATTTTTAAAAAAGGTTGAAATCTCTCAAGCAGCTCAGAAGTCTAAAATAATTGAAACTACTGAACCGATAAAAGCAGTTGAAACCCCAACAAAACCTTTAAAATCAACAGAGTCAGATCTAGAATGGCTACATCCAAAAGTTAAACAATTACAGCAAGAGAAAAAATTTGATAAACTCGCAGAAGTGATAAAAGCCGAAGAAGAAAAGATTAAGCTTCCAAAAGATCATAAAGGTTTACCAATTAATATAGAGGAATTCATGGTTAAAAGCCTCCCTAAGACAGTAACATCTGTTCCCACAGACGCTCGAACAAAGTTAAAAACTTCAGCTTATGGACATGTGACAAATGTTCCTCAAGATTCAGCAAAAGAAATTATAGCTCCAACTGAGATAAAAGAACCTCAAAAACCGATTCCGAAACCTGTAGTTC
>JBHLNT010000157.1:0-4873 GCA_048941265.1 Promethearchaeota archaeon | reverse complement strand
AACTAAATTAATAGAGCCAGAAGCTATTAAGGTACTTGAAAAGCCTAAAATACCTTCAACTCCAAAGATTTCTGAATCTTCTCAAGAGTTAGAAACCTCTGAATCTCATAAACCTATTGTCAAAACTGAAGAGTCTAAAAAAGTAGCAATAAGTGATCAGAGAAAAAACTTAGAAGATTCTTTAATGGATTTCAAAATTAAAAAAGCTAAGCTTCAAAAGATGGCATTAGATTTTGATATGCAGGAATTATCAGGAGAAATTACCTCTGAACAACTTAAAGAAAAGAAGGAGAAATTAAGCGAGTTAGAGAGAAAAATCGAAGAACAAATTAAGCAAACAGAGAAAATTTTAGAAGATTTGAGTTAAGAAAAAACAAATTATTCAAATCATTTATATAATATATTTTAAGTAGAGATCTGGAACAGCTACTTCTCCAATTTTTATATTTTTATTTCCACCATGATAATCAGAACCTCCTGACCTTATCAGGTTATGCTTCTCTGCTAAACTCGCATAAAAAGTAGGAAAATATGATTGGGCCCAGTCTTTTTTGTCAGTATTCTCCCAAGGTCTATTTTTTGCATAAGGGTACTCTATTTCTATCCCCCTTATACCGACCGATATACAAAATTCAATAAATTTCGCTCTATTTGAAACTTCATAAATTCCTGGATGTGCCAAAATAGGAATACCACCACTAGCTTCTATTATTTCAATAGATTCTTCTAAATTCAATTCAAATTCTCTGTCTACATAAGCTATTCCTCCTAAACTAACCATCTTAAATAATTCATTTTTAGTTTTCCCTTTAACTTTAGCAGGATTATTTTTTTCCATAATTTTAACGATATGGGGGCGTCCTACTGTTTTACCTTTTGCCTCGGCCTTGACTTCTTCATATTCTATGTTATATCCTAACTCATCCCTTAATCTTTTACAAATATTTTCTTTTTGATTTAATCTCCCTTCTAATTGTTGATTTAGGATTTTAATTAATTCGGTAGACGTATAATCAATATTTAATCCTACAATGTGAACATCCTCTAATTCCCTTTTTGGTTCATGCCTTATTGAAATTTCGATTCCTGGAATGACAATGATATCTTTATCTTCTCCATAATTTAAAAATTCTCTAACTCCATCAATTGAATCATGGTCTGTAAGGGCTATTGCTCTGAGTTTTAGTTCGGAAGCTTTATCAATTAATTCAGAGGGAGTATCTAATCCGTCTGAAAAGATTGAATGGAGATGTAAATCTATCATTATAACATGAAATTTATGAAATTATAAGACCTTTTCTAGAAACGATTTCAAAAAGTTTTTAGTGCATCGATTCTTTCTATTTCAATAAAGATAATAAAAAAATTAGCTTCTAAGGGGAATTAATTGATAGTTGTTATGAAATTCGGAGGTAGCTGCTTGGTTGATGATAAGGCGTTTAATAAAATTCTAGAAATTACAAATCTATATAAAAACGACAAAAAAATTTATGTCGCTTCGGCATTTAATGGAATAACTGATTTGTTATTAAATACAGCAGGAAATTTAGATGATTCAAAAAAAATCGATGACAATCTTGCTCTCATTGAGAAAAAACATTTTAATGTAATTGAAGAAATTTTTGATGAGAACTCTAGCCAACTTGAAAGATCAAAAAATTGGGTTGAAAAACAGTTAAGCCAGTTAGAAGATGCTTTAGAAGATATCCAAGAATTTGGTCTTGAACCTTATTACCTTGATTACATTTCAGGATTTGGAGAAATAATCTCAACCTATATATTAAGTGAATATTTACGCAGTAAAGGATTTGATTCAGTATATGTTCCGGCAAATAAACTTATTATTACAAATGATAATTATAATAATGCATATCCTCTGTATAATTTAACAAACGCACGTATGAAAAATAAAATTTTACCACTTATAGAAGGCTCTGATAAAAATTTTGTTTTCTGTATTACAGGTTTTATAGGAAGAAATAAAATGGGTTACACGACTACTCTTGGAAGAGGTGGTTCGGATTATACTGCAACAATTATCGCGCACTCTCTATATGAAGTAGGTACAATAAAGGATATTAAAGTTATACTTTGGAAAGATGTCGATGGTTTACTTGCAATTAATCCAAAATATATTGCTGATGCTTCATTGATTAGGAATATAGATTATCGAGAAGCAAAAGAAATCGCTAATTTTGGAGCGAAAGTGCTTCATCCAAAATGTTTAGAGGCTTTAGAAAGCAATAAAATACCTTTAGAAATCAGAAATTTTAATAATCCCATTGAAAAAATCAACTTTACAAGAATCTCAGAAAAGACTGATAAAGAACAGATTAAAGGTATTTCAACTATAGAAGAAGCAACAATTATAACTGTAAGTTCTGGTAGTATGGTTGATGTTCCGGGAGTTCTTGGGAAAATTTTTAAAATAATGGGAAAAAGCGAGATAAGTGTGTCTCTAGTATCCCAAAGTGCCTCTGAAGTCAGCACTTCTTTTGTAGTTAAACAAGAAGATGCGGATACGGCAATTAATGCTTTGAAAAATTCAAAATTCTTTATGGAATTTTTTAAAATCAACTATGAAAAAGTTGCAATAATAAATATTACGGGATTAAAAGTATTAGAAAATAGAACAAAATCACAAATTTTCGATGCATTAGATAAAAAAAATATTCATGTGAAAGCCCTTTCTCAAAGCTACGAGGAATTAAATCTTTCTCTAGTAATTGATAAAAAAAAGTTAATTGATGCAGTTAATCTGATTCATAATGAATTATGTGAAGAATTTGAATCAATAAAATGTGAAGATAATAATTAAGGACATAGAAATCTAAATTTTTAAGTTTTAACAAACAAATATAAAATCATTAGAAAGATGGGAATATCTTCTTTAGAGTATTTTATGAAGTAAAGCTACGTAGAGTGTATATCTAAAAGGATTAAATAATCTTCTAACAAGGATATTTATAAAAAGAGTGTTTTAATGAACTTATGTTCTAGAAGAAATTATTCGACGAGTGAGTTCAGTAAATGCCTCATCGACATTTTCACCAGTTTTTGCTGAAGTTTCAATGTAAATGCTTCCTTCATTTTCTGCGTATGCCCGAGCCTCTGATCGATCTATAACTTCCCCAACATCCTCAAGTAAATCGGCTTTATTACCAATTAATACAAAAGGTATGTTTTCTCCAGCGAATTGTCTTATTTCAGTGAGCCATTTTCTTGTTTCCGTATATGTTTGTTCTCTTGTTAGGTCAAAAACTAATAACGCACCAGCAGCACCTTTATAGAAAGTTGACCGAATAAACTCAAATCTTTGTTGTCCTCCAATATCCCATATTGAGAGCGTAGCCATTTGCCCAGGAGTGAATTCAACATCTTTTGTTAGTATATCTACCCCTACAGTGAGCTTATAATTTGCCTGAAATCGATTTTTGATAAAACGTTGAACTAAACTTGTCTTTCCGACAGCAGCGGCTCCCGTTAAGAGAACTTTCAGTTTGAAACTACTCATCCAATTTCACTTTGTATTTTTAATAATTTTATTGATATATAAAATTTAATAATTTTAATGGTATATAAATTTGTATTTTTAATAATTTTATTGGTATTTAAAATTTAATAATTTTAATGGTATATACGATATATTTATATACAAGGATTTTAATCTTAATTGAAAACTTAGTGTTTTGAAGTTTTAAATATTTTTTATTAAGTTAAATCTGTTATTATAGGCTTTTATTTTTCACATTAGCTATTTTAAAATTTTAACTAAAAGATATCTTTATTTAAATAAAAAATTGCTTTTCGATGAGTTTTATCTTTTAGGTATATTATTATATTCCGTTAAGCTTGGAAAGAATTCAAGATTGAGATGAGGAAAATACATTGCTTCGGCATATTCTCTTTGGAAAGCTTTCTTAGTCGCAATTTCTACATATTTTATTCTTCCTAATATTTCTTGAGCAATCTTTCTAAAGTCTCGATTAAGGAGACATATTTGGGCACCAGTTCCCGCAGCATTGCCTATTTGAAATATTTTTTCATTAGGGATGTCTGGTATCATGCCAATAAATTTTGCATTTTCTTTATCAATATAATTTCCAAAAGCTCCCGCTAGAAATATTTGTTTAATTTCTAGATCCATACTCCCATTAAACAATCTTAATTCTTTTAAAATTATTCTCATACCAGAATAAAACGCAGCTTTAGCCATTTGCATTTGTCTTATATCATTTTGCGTCAGGGAGATTTCTCTCCCGATAGAAGTTTCTTCTTTTTTAGCAATTATAAATTCCAATTTATTATCTTTTTTTACTAGTCTCTCATTATCAATTAACCCAAGATTGAAATTACCGCTTCTCATTAGTATTTTGGCTTTTAACATTTCAGCAATAGCATCTACCAAACCAGAACCACAGATACCAATCGGTTTTTTATTTTTTATAGTAGTATAAGTTACTTCTAAGGTGTCGGGATCTATTTTTATTCGTTCAATTGCTCCTGCGGCAGCTCTCATTCCGTCCTTAATATGTGCTCCTTCCAAAGCAGAACCCGCTGCACATGATCCTGTTGCCATAATCTCTTGATTTCCAATAATCAATTCTCCATTAGTTCCGATATCAATAGCTAAAGTCAAATCCGTTTCTTTTTCAATATTAGAAGAGAGAATTACACCCATAGTATCAGCACCAACAAACCCAGCTATTAATGGAGCCGTATATACATTTCCTCTTTTGCATATATTTAAATCTACATCTTTGGAATTGAAATTTAAACCTTTTTGAACTAATGGCACATAAGGACTTAATCCAATATTTGTTGGATTTAGTCCTAAAAAAATGTGATGCATAACTGAGTTTCCCACAATAGT
>JBHLNT010000156.1:0-10032 GCA_048941265.1 Promethearchaeota archaeon | reverse complement strand
TTCATTTGGCTACCGTTAGATTTAAATATCGGCATATCGTTATATACAATAATAAAATTTTTATTATTAACAAACTCAAAAAAATTTGACAAGGGGAAATTAGAATATGATGAGTGAAGTATTAAAGATGGATGATATTGACAAAAAAATTATAGCTTTAGTCCAAGATCAACCTAATTTAACGCATACCGAAATTGCTGAAAAAGTCAATAGAAGCCAACCTACAGTAGGAATGCGAATAAGAAAACTTGAGGAACAAGGGGTACTTCAATTTCAAGCAGGAATAAATCTTAAAGCGGCTGATATGTATTTTGCACGAGTGGATCTTAAAACCAACAACCCTGAAAAAATTTATAATATAGTTAAAAAATGCCCGTTTATGTTAAATGCATTTAGATTGAGCGGTAATACAGATATGAGCATAATGATGGCAGGCTTTAATATTGAAGATATAGATAAGATTGTGAATATCCATTTAAGAAGTAATCCTGATGTAATGATGGTTACAATAGATTTGATAACAGATATTATGACCGATTTTATTATTCCGTTTGACTTCAATTTTAGCAGATGCGATTGTAAATTAGATGATCATTGCTGGAATGGACATTAAATTTTATTTGATTTTTTTCTAAATTTTTAGTATTTTTTTAAATATAATTAATCTTTAATATTAGATAGATTTTTAAATATCTTCTATTTTACATTATTTTGAAGGGATAATAATTATTTTAGATTATAGACTTTTTTATAAATAGTGAAATTTTAAATTAGAAATTAGAAAGGGTCAA
The DNA here is from genome assembly GCA_048941265.1 of Promethearchaeota archaeon. Taxonomy (GTDB): domain Archaea; phylum Asgardarchaeota; class Lokiarchaeia; order Sigyniarchaeales; family SOKP01; genus LW40-45. The sequence continues at coordinate 9,241 of JBHLNT010000156.1, read as the reverse complement.
AGAATTGACAGATAAGAAGCTTCCCACGAAGTTTGCCCCTGCTGAGCGTGCTTCTGAGGATGAGATAAAGAGCCAAGTTAAACTTTTCGAAAAAGATGAAATTTTAAGTAAATTTTTAGGAAAAATTCCCGCGATTTTCATTATTATTAATAAGCATAGGCAAATTGTTTATATGAATAGAGGGGCATTGGAATTTACAGGATTGGAGGATTTAAGTGCAGCTATAGGAAAGAGGCCAGGTGAATTATTTGGATGTTTACATGCATCTGAGGAAGAAGGAGGATGTGGTACAACAGAGGGATGTACTTGGTGTGGGGCGGTTAATGTCGTTTTATCCGCCCAAAAAGGCAATCCCTCTATGCGGGATTGTCGCTTAATTTTAGGACCGAATGAAATGTCGTACGATTTGCGTATATGGGCATCTCCATTAGAAATCAAGGGAGATCAATTTACTGCAGTTACCATTCAGGATATCAGCCATGAAAAACGACGAGCCGTTCTTGAACGAGTCTTCTTTCATGACATTCTTAACACAACTACCGGACTATATTCTATAATACAATTAATACAAGGACACTGTGAAATCGATCGGAAAGACCTCTTAAAAAGGGCAGATTATTTAACTCGAAAGCTTATAGATGAGATTCAATCTCAAAGAATTTTAAATGCTGCTGAGAATGATAATTATACATTAAATTTTAGCTCCTTTAATTCAATTGAATTTTTAAATGAAGTAATTAATCTTTATAAGAATTTGGAAATTAGTGAGAATAAGATCATCCGAATTGATTCTGAGTCGAAATCAGCAGAATTATCATCGGACCGGACACTTCTTAGAAGAGTTATTGGTAATATGTTAATGAATGCATTAGAAGCCACGCCAGAAGGTAATATAATAACGCTTGGATGCAAATTAGATAATGGAAACGTACAATTTTGGGTTCACAATCCTGGCTTCATCCCTAGAGAGGTACAGATGCAAATTTTTCAGAGGTCATTTTCCACAAAAGACCCAAATAGAGGAGTAGGAACATATAGCATGAAATTATTAAGTTCGTTTTTAAAGGGAACAGTTAATTTTTCTACATCTGAAGAAAAAGGCACAATTTTTAAAGCTTCCTATCCTAAAAATCCAATAATTTAAACTTGATTTTCTGTTACTAAAATTCTAAATTAAACTTTTTTAAGACATATTTACTTCTTTAGAGATTAAATATAGTAGCATTAAAAACTTACAAATTATAAATGTAAAAAATTATATTCTTATATAATAGACAATGAAATTAAAATTGAGAGAGATATGATAAGTGACAAATTAAAGCTGGATGATGTAGATAGGAAAATAATTACATTGGTCCAAGAGCACCCAGGCCTTACACATACAGAAATTGCAGAAAAAATCGATAGAAGTCAGCCCACTGTAGGGATGCGCATCAAAAAATTGGAACAGTCTGGTATTTTGCAGTTCCAACCAGGGATCAATTTTAAAAAAGTGGAACTTTTTTTAGCTACAGTTGAAGTAAATTCTAAAAATCCTTCGGAGATTTTAGACATGGCAAGGTGCTGTCCATTCATGCTTAATGCATTTCGGTTAAGCGGAGAACATAACATATGCATTCTCTTGGCAAGCAGTAAATTAGAAAAATTAGATGCAGTTGTGAATTATCATTTTAGGAATAATCCAGATGTAAATATGACTTCGATGGAGGTGGTGACTGAAATAGCTAAGGACTTTATTTTACCAATTGATTTCGATTCTGAAGATCATGAACCTAATGATGAAGTGGGTTGCGGCGAAAAATGTAAATACAAGCTTGCTAAGAAGCAAGGGAAAATTTAATTAAAAAAAATTAATTTCTTTATTACTCTTCTTCTTCAATGTCGTTTACTTTGAATTTATATTTCATAGTACCTAAGTTAGCGTTACAATTTGGACCACAATAACGTCCATCGAAATTCTCTATAGTGAAATCGATGGGTATGACGAAATCATGTATAGATTCAATTAATATACTTGTCTTTACGTTGATTACATCCGGATCCCTCCGGAAACATAAATCAATTAATCGTTCGATAGTTTGTAAATCAGATGCAGTTATAAAACAGAGTAAATTATATTCGCCACTTATTTTGAATGCATGGTTAATAAATGGACAATCTTCAATCTTTTCGACGATTTTATCAACGTCTTTCGTCGAAATATAAGCAATAGCGACTTTAATATCAACTTTTTTTATATTGAACCCTACCTGTTTTGCTAATAGGTTTTTACGTTCAAGTTTTATAATACGCGCCCCTACAGCAGGTTGACTTTTTTCAATTTCTTTTGCGATATCGCTATGTGTTATATCGGGGTCACGTTCGATCATTTCGATGATTTTCTTATCGTCATCATCAATTTTTAAAAGATCATTAAAAGATTTCTTTTTCATCATCATCAATAAAATAACTCCAAATAATAAAAATAAATTTATTTTGTATAAATTTAAATCTTTTTAAAGCAATGCATTTTACTATATAATTTGATTTCTGAAATAAATTCTATTTTATAAATTTAAGGTATTAAAAATGAATTTGAAAAATTAGAGAATCAAAAATTACCTTAAATAAAAGTTATTTTCAATAGTTATATGTTTATATTTTACAATTCTCTTATTTCCCGAAGAACTCCAGCAGCTTCTTTACATTTTAATTTAAATGATTCTTGTAATTCTGATGATTCTTTATCATCCATTTTATCATTTTGAGGAACTAGATCAATATATCCTGAAATAAATTGTAGAATATTTCCTAAATTATGAGAATATTTATCTTTTAACTCAAATCTTTGATTATTGGAAAAATTATATTCCACATGGATTAAAAGAATAACTAAAATTATTAAAAAAGAGATTGAGGGAATGTAATTTAAAAGTATTAAAAATGCATCATTAGAATGATATAATCCATAATAACCTGAGCTAAAATATGTTATGTATATCGAGATGGGGATATATAATCCTAAATTAATAAGAAAAGCATAATACCACTTCAACGCAGTACCCATGCTTTCTTTAAACTTCCTCCATCTTAATAGTGGCACAATATAAATGCTGAATAATGTAAAATTAATTGAAGTTCTCGCTAAACTTACGGCTAATCTATAACTTAACATAATAAAAATTGTCGAGAATAAAATTGTTACAAATACTGATATAAATAAGAATAGTTTTTGAGGTACTTCTAAAAAATATGAAAAGATAACCCAAATATAGATTATAGCCCCAAGTGAAACGAATAAAGTATTAATGAAGAGAAGAAGTTCGATTGTACTTTGATCAAAAACTAATGCCGAATAAACTGAAGATATTGAAGCAATTACCCAAAATCCCCACCCTAATATTGCAAGTTTAAATCTTGATTGTCTAGTATTATAATAAAAATCAAGCGCAATTCCTAAACCGATAACTCTAATCACGAGGTAAATTAATAAACTATAAAAGGCAAGATCGTTCATACAGCTCGGAAAAAAAAGGTATATTCTTATGTAGATTATCAAAGATAATCTACATAAAAATTTTACGTAAATAAATAATAATTTTCAAATTAGAAATATTTACAATATACGAAGACATACATGAAAAAATAGAAAAAATTTAGAAGTTCTTTTCTACCCATTCTTCAAATTTTATTTTTCTAAGCTGTTCCGCCCATAATGATTTAATATTTGGCTCATTTGGTAGTAAGTTCTCCTTTTTTAAAAATTCATATAATTTTTCAACTGCTTTTTCCACTAAGAAATCGTATAATGATATTTTATCATTAAAATTCCATAATTTATTTGTTATCTCATCTTTTGTTTCTTTTATGATTTTTATCCAATTTTCAGCGTATTTAGTAATATATGTTTCAAATTCTTTTTCTTGCTCCAATTTAAGAATGGGAAAAGTTAATTCATATTTACTATTTGTTTGCTTTATTAAATTATACCATTCGAGGTTCATTAAATGGTTTTCAACAGTTTCCTTACCCCACTGAAACGATAGTTTGCATTCATATTCTTCTTTAGATATTAATAATGGTTTAGGGGAAAAATTAAGAGTATTATAGATTTCTTCAAAAGATTTCGGACCATCTGCAAGTTTAATCAATATTTCCCTTCTAACTTTGTTCTCGACAACCCATGGGATATCTCCCTCATCCCAGGGCTTGTTTGAAGCAAAATCAAACCAAGGTTGATTTTCATCAACATTTATTTTTCCTACAAAACGATAATCGCTATATTTGGTATTTTCTTTCATATATTCGGTCCTTTCTATAAATTCAAAATTTAAAATTTCACTCTATTAGGGGCTATAATACCTCAAGGATAGGATCAATTTCTAACCAACCTAGTTTAGCATGAATTATTTTCCCGTCAGTATCAATTACAAATTGACCGGGACACTGTGGCTCCCAACCTTCATACTCACCGTGCTGAAATCCTAAAGCAAACGCTTCTTTTACCTTAGCTCTTACCTGTTTCGCAGCTTCTTTTATTAGAGGTCCCAATCCGTAATCCTTATATAACTCATCTTTACTACTGGGAATAACCGGAAACGCGATGGACTTTTGTTCAATAAATTCTTTCGCAACTTTTTCTCCACTTTGGGAAATATAAAGGATTTTCGCTCCTTTATTCTCAATTTCTTTAGAACGCTCTAATAAAGTTTTTAAGTCTAATTGACAAATAGGACAGCCAAAATATCTGGAAAAAATTAAGACAACTTTTTGTTTTCCTATAAGCTCAGTCAAATCAATAGGTCCAGCATTATATGAATCTAATTTGAATAATGGTGCTTTATCTCCCACCTTTATTTCATTTTCTACCATATTTTATCACTTATTTTATAATTTTAAATTATTAAAAACTTGATTTTATTTATATTCTATTATAGTATTTAATTAATCTTCCTTTAACATCGCTTCAATTAGAATTTCTGTTGCTTCTTCTTCAGTTAGGCCTTTAGCCATTATTTCGTCAAGCCATTTCTGTGGAAATCGTCCTAATGAGGCTTCGTGAGAAACACTAGATGAGGGGTCAATTGCTCTAATAAAAGGTCGAGCTCGGCAGATAGAACCCTTTCCAAGCACAATTTCACTGCATTCTACATGTCCATTACAATGTGGTGCATTACCTTCAGTAATTCCGTACATTAAAACTTCACCACCGTCTCTTGCAGCGGCCTTCATTTTTAAGACACTTCTTGCGTTTTCACCTTCCAGATAAATTGCATCTCTAATTCTAACGGAATCTTTTTTATTTTTGCCAAATGCTCTAATATTTGATCTAATCACACTATTTTTCATCGCATAAATTTCTAACATGATTTTTACTTTTCCGGGTGTTCCTTTAGTAAGATTAAAGTTATTTTCAAAAACACTATTTTCTCCAACATACATGTAACCAACAGGGGCCACTAGAGCTCCGCTATTTTCACCATGGTAATGTGTCTCGCTATAGGTGAAGTTGCTATTGTTACCAACGTAGAAATGACCAAACATTTTGTGAATTAGGCCATTCGCATTTGGAAAACTACAATGTGCTCGCACTTTGACCTCTGTATTATCTTCTGCGATGATTCTTGGAAAAATCTCTTGTATACCTGTTTCTTTATTTACACCGAAGCATAAATGAACCGGATCGGCAATTTTAGTCCCCTCTTTAATAACAATATCGGCTACAATACCATTTTTTATCTCTCTCCCTTTTAAAATAATTCCATCCACTTGCTCAATGCCCTTGATTTTGTTAAAATCTAATAATAATTTCGCTCCAGTGCCATGTCCAGGAAGAAAATCTCTGATATCAATATTATAATCTTCAAGACTTTGTAGAATATCCTCAGGATAGTCGCTATTAGCCATCATAATCCCTCTTCTCTGAATATTCTATCAATATAATCATCGTCAAAACATTTTCCACCATTTTTAAATAAAGTACGTTTACAAAACTCTTTTAAACCCGCCTTTGCACAATATTTTAACATAACTTTGGGAAATTCATCAGTCATCAACGCATCTCCCCTCCATAATAAGGTTCCATAGTCAGCAACCATTCCAATATCCTCTCTATGGGTAATTAATAAAATTGTCATTTCAAGGTTTTTTATTCTATTGAATATGTTTAAAAAATCCTCCACAACAATCATGTCAAGCCCTGAATCGGGTTCATCTAGGATTATTAATCGCGGTCTCATGGCAATAACAGCAGCGAGTTCAATTCTTTTTCTCTCTCCTCCACTTAAAGACTCATCTATATTTCGATTGAGATATTTTTCTGGTTCTAAATTCACAATATTCAATGATTCAATTATTCTTTCTTGAATTTTTGCACCATTCTTTATTCCCAACGAGATATATTTTTTTACAGTTAATCCATCAATTCTGGCTGGCTCTTGCCAAGCAAGGGTAATGCCTAGCTTTGCTCGCTCAGTAAGAGATAGATTAGTAATATCTTTTCCATTAAAATAGATATTACCATTAGATACTTTATAAGAGTCTAATCCCATGATTGTATAAGCTAAGGTAGATTTACCCGAACCATTTGGCCCAATAATGGCATGAATGGACCCTTCCTTCACTCCAAAAGATATATTATTAACAATTACACAACGCTGATCAACAGTAGGAATGGTCACATTTTTCAATTCTAGCAACACTTTTCTAATCTCGACTCTCCATAATATTCATTATTAAGATATAATATATAGAGTATTTTGCAAAATAAAATATTATATCGTTTAGAGATTTTTCTATGATTTATTATAAACTAATTTTTATATTCAGCCATGTAATTATAATAATAGTATCCATAAATCGTTTTTAACTACAAATATTTCATGTGTCTTATATGGTAAAAAAGGAATACATATGTGATAAAGGTAAAAAAAGTAAAGTCGTAATAGAAGATATTACATTTCAAATCAAGGAAGGATCTATTTTAATGTTAGGTTTTGCAGGAATGGGTCTAATTGGACCAATAATTACCAATACTATAGTTGAACAAATACCAGATATGAAAGAGATTGGCTTTATAACCTCTGATCTCTTACCTCCAATAAGTGTCTTTTATGATGGTGTTCTGAAACATCCATTTCGACTTTATTACTCACCCAAAAATAATCTAATAGTCGGTATAGCAGAGGTTCCTTTCCAATTAACTTCAGCATATAACGATTTAGCAAAAACTATTTGTAACTGGGCATTATCTGAAGATGTCAAAGCTAAAGAAATAGTTGTTTTTCAGGGAATTCTCAAACAAGGTATAATAGATGATTTTCCCGTTTATTATGCTACTGAGGAAGTACCGAATGATAGATTCGAAAAATTAAATCTAGATAAATTTGAGAGGGGGATTATAACAGGTCCCGAGGCCACTATAATTAACGAGGCTTTAACAAATCGATTAAAAGCAACAGCTTTATTTACATACGTTTATCAAATACCCACACCGGAAGGTGCTGCTGCGATTATTGAAGTTTTAAATCAAATATACAATTTAGAAATAGAAACTTCAAAACTAATAGAAGAAGGTAAAGAAATAAAAGCAAAGATGTTAGAATTGGCTCAAAAAGCTCAACAATACCAAACTCAGCAATTGCCCTCATCTGGGACAGAAGGTTATAATCAATATTACCAATAAATTGTAATGTTACCTACATTTTTTTAATTAATTTTTATATTTCTTTTTACACTAAATAAATTAAGAATAAAATATTAATAATTTTAAAATATCATTAGAGATGTGTATTGAATGGTCAAAAAAGAATATATTTGCGATGCAGGGAAAAAAAGTAAGATAGTAATTGAGGATTTTTCAACTCAAATCAAAGAAAATGCAACATTAATTTTAGGGTTTGCCGGAATTGGCCTTATAGGTCCCATAATCTCAAATTCACTAATTGATCAAATTCCGGATATAAAAGAAATAGGTTTTATTACTAGTGAATTCCTCCCTCCTATAAGCGTTTTCTATCATGGAGTGCTCAAGCACCCATTCCGCTTATACTACTCTACCCAACATAACCTAGTAGTGGGTATCTGTGAGGTTCCGTTTCAAGTCACAACGGCTTATAATGATTTATCTAAAACTATATGTAATTGGGCACTATCAGAAGATGTAAAAGCAAAAGAAATTGTAATTTTTCAAGGTATCCCGCAGCATGGCATTATTGATGATTATCCCGTGTATTATGCTGCTGAAGCTGATATGATGGAGAAATTAGGGAAATTTGGCATGGAAAAGATTGATAAAGGAATAATTGTAGGTCCTGAAGCAACTGTATTAAATGAGGCATTAACAAATCGGTTGTGTGCTTATGCGCTTTTTACTCCAGTATTGGAGATACCAACACCAGAGGGAGCCGCCGCTATCATCGAGGTATTAAACCAAATTTATAGTTTGAGTATAGATACATCAAAACTTATTGAAGAGGGAAAAGAAATAAAGGCAAAAATGTTAGAATTAGCCCAAAAAGCTCAGCAATATCAACAACAACAGCAATTGCCCCAACCAGGGCAAGAGTATACTCGCTATTTCCAGTAAATTCTAATTTTTATTTTTTAATATTTTTCTCATTAATTATTTTAGAGTTCATAATTTGTCTCCTAGATTTTGCTAAGTTTAAAAAAAAAAGGTTAAAATTTAATTTTAATAATTTTTTGTCTATTTAGGCACCAGCAAAGGTGCCGCCACCGCTTGTTCCGCCAGCAGGTCCTCCAGAAACGGCACCTATGATTATCGCTAAAAAAACTAAACCAAGAATCAATGCAATTATTCCAAGAATTAAGCCAATTATCCCTAGCGTTTTAGTATCATCCTTCACCATTCCAATAATTCCAAAAATTATTGCTAATAGTCCGAGGATAATTCCAAAAACTCCGAAAAATATCCCTATTACTCCTAATATAATAGAAGCAATTCCAAAACCTTTTCCCATAACTTAATCAACGCTTAAAATTTAGGTTAAATTTGTAATTTATGTTATTTTCAAACTAGTATATAATATTAAAATATTAGAATATTAGAATATTATAATAATATAATATTATAATAAACTATATAATACTTTCTATTAAAAATTTTAATTTTTGAGATTATCTTTCAAAAAACATGTGAGTTTTATAGTGTATAATTATTTTAAACCATTAGTTTCATATTCATCGACAAATCAGTCAAAGATTACAAATTAGTTGGGATATTTTTTTCACTACTTCTTAA
>JBHLNT010000361.1:0-2549 GCA_048941265.1 Promethearchaeota archaeon | reverse complement strand
TTTTTATTTAAGGTCTGATAAAAGGAAAAGACGATAAACATTTAAACAACAAAAACATTTCATTTATGAAAAATGATAAAAGAATTCCGAGTTAATGAGTATATTACGCTAAAGTTAGAAAATGGCTCTACTAATGTATATATAGGCGGGAAATATCATACTCAATTCAAATTATTAATGGTAAAGAAACCAAACGGAAAGATCGAACCCTCTCATATTTCTGAATCTTATGACGACTCGGCAGAAAGACTACGTAAATCTCTCGATCCTACAAAGATCCCAGAAATCCTCAAGTGTTCAGAAGAAATACCCCCAGAGGTAGAGTTTACCACTTATTGTGCTACTCTCAAGAATTGGGCAGATAGCGATTACAAAACCGATTTACTTGCGAGAAATATTGCAATCCCTTTATTACAAAAATTAACTGATGTTGGCGATCCATTAGCGAAAAAGATTTTCAAAGAGGAGATTGCAAAAAGGTTTAATAACGGGCATTTATCGTTTATTTTGTATTTTATAAAATCTGGATATTTGGCATTACTAACCACAACAGAAGAACGAGAAACAATTTATTATAAAAACAACGAGAAGTTAAGAGATTTAATAGCAGACCTTTTGCAAGGCGATTACACTTCAAAAACTCAAGCATTTTCAATTTTAATACGATTAATAAGGGCAAAAGACCAGAAAGCAAAAGAAATATTACATGAGCAAATACTTAAAGCGTTTAACTCAGGCGATCTCAAATTATTAGACTTTTTTAGAGATCATTATAATTTGAGAAATTTATCTAATGAGGAAAAACAAAGTGTTTTTTATGAAAACAATAAGCAAATAAGAAAGATGATTAATATTGCATTACAAGACGAAGAGAATTCTTTAGACTTCGGTTTTATATTAATGCTAAAGTTAGTAGACTTACAAGATGAATCAGCAAGAGAGGTATTAAAGCAAAACGTGAGAAAGTTGCTTCTTACGGGAAAAGAAATTACGATTCAATGGATTATAGATCGCAAATCTCAATATATTGCCCGTTTATTCAGTTATAATGATATGTTGGAATTGCAAAAAGATCACCGAAGTCCAAAGCAATTAATTGAGTATTTGAATTATTATTTAGATGATTATAATAAAATAATTGGTTTTAAGAAAGAACACATCATAAGTAGAAAGAAATTAATTGAAAAGTCTTACATTCCGCCGAACGTAGAACTTCCTAACTCCGATTTTTTCTTAGTTTTTTTCCACACAATCAAGATAAGAATTCCCTATGGAATTGATGAAGCCAAATTTATCCCTATTTATAATTATAATATGAAGAAGCTCACTATAAATTGTCATCTCTCTAGTTTTTCCATAGCAGATAAGGTTAACGAACTCAAATCAAAATATAATCTTCTTTATGAATTTTTTGTAAGCAAAAGGGTAAAAAAAAATGTTATTGTCCATCTTCATGAAGCCTATTTTTTGGATATTAATATACCTTCTAATGAGGAACTTGAAGAGATGTTTACCTCGATTAGAGATGATGTAAGAATAAAAATAGAAAATTTAAATACAAATTAGATCCTAGAAGCGAAAAAACTAAAAAAATTAAATCATTCTGGAATAAATTTTATTTTTTAATATTTTTCTTTCCTTTTTCTCTATATTTTTCTTTTTAATAGTTTGTAAGCGATAAATTTATATCCTTAAATTTGTATTTGATAAGTGAAGATTGACAAAAAATAATTTACAATATATAAAAAGAGATGGTAAGTGTGTCAGATGATTATGATGATTTTATTGATGAAATAAGGAAATTCTTTAAATTTAATTCAAATATGTTTGATGCGGATTTCTTCATTTTTCCAGAATCAGATATTGATTTAGATTTTGATAAGAAAAATATGAAAGGATTTAAAGTCTCGTACCATTACGAATCTGGAATGGATAAGCCAGAAATAAAAATTGAAGGAGATATGGACAAGAAAAAACTTCAAGATTATTTAAAGAATCATAATTTTGAAACAAATTCTAGATTTAAGAAATTATCCTCTCCTAAATCTAATGGAATAATAGATGCCAATGAGCTTTCTTTAGAACCTAATGCATATAAAGACAAATCAAATATCATAGAACCTTTTGTAGAAATAAACCATTTTGATGATTTTTTAGAGATTATTATAGAAGTTCCAGGAATTGTAAAGGATGATATTATAGTAAATTTTGATGAAAATGAAAGAAAATTAACATTTTTAGCTAAGAACAAGAATCGCAATTATCTTAAACATCTATATTTACCCACCAATACTTCAATGGAGGTATATAGCTTAGAAGTTAATAATGGGATTGCGATTTTGCGATTTAGAAGAAAATCAAATCAAGATTAAATCTTATTTAGTTAAAAATTATTATAATAATTAAAAAAGAAATAAAAATCTAAAAAAAAATATTATAGTAAAAAAATGAGTGGCTTTACAAGTGAATATGAAGGAAAGGGAAATAAATTAAGAGTAAAAGATGCTTTTAAGGAAGATGCTGGAAGAGGTATCGTAAGAATTGATCCT
>JBHLNT010000155.1:0-10108 GCA_048941265.1 Promethearchaeota archaeon | reverse complement strand
GGATAAGCAGGTAATTTCCCTGTTAAAAGAAAAGTACCACAATCTGGAGCAAATATCCTGCAATTTTTATCATTTAAAATATTTTTAAAAGCGATATATAACTTTGCTGAATTTAATATAGTTTTTTCGGTTGGTTCAATTTTTTTAGCATTTTTAATCCATTTATCCGCAATTACATTTGCTTCCTCTTCGTCGACCTTTTTGTAATACTTAACAATCTCATCTGGATCTCCCCTTATCATCCCTACATCAAAGATATTTTTCATATTTTCTCTATACTTCATTTCATCTTTTCTCCATTGATGAGCTTGATCAAATCCCTCTGTATCGGTATAGAATTCAAAATTAGCATTTCCGCTCATTTTACCTATTTGCTCAATAAATTCAGGGCTTTCTTTTCTAAGTTTTTTTCGCTCTGGATTAAATAATCCAAGAATTATTTCCCAATCCATCTTAATTTTATCACTAGCATAAACTAAAACATTTGTACCTCTAAGTCGTAAAAGATTAGATAAAATTGCGATGGGTTTGTCGAAATCTTCAATATTTTTGGAAGATATGGGATAAACATGATAATTCTTTTCTTTTATACTAACATAAATTTTTGTAAATGTATGATCTCCAGCATAAATTAAATTTGCTAAAATAACAGGCTTTCCGATTTCAATAAATTCTATTCCGGCTTTTATAATCCCAGGATAACCATAATGCCCTATAGTAAAAATTATTACTCCATCTGCTTTTACTATATCTTCCTTGATTTTTTTTATTAAATCTTTGTCATATATGCCAACAACTTCATTATAGGTAAAATTAATCAGAGGGAATTTCTGTTTAAGATGATTAATTATATTTTCTATTAATTTATCATTATCATAACCTATATATGGCCATCCAGCTTCCCATTGTGGTTTTCCAATGAAAACAGTATGCAGATTTATAATATCATTGTTCATAAGTAAGGAATAATCAAATTATTTAAAAAATTATTTAAATAAATTTATATTTAGTTTCTTCTAATCTCATCATATCTAAATTAGATACCAATAATTTTCCGGGCTTCAGAGGGATCAGCAATTTCCCTTCCTACATATTTGCTTATGCTTACGAATTTTTCAACAATTTCAGCATTGTTTTTTGCGGGTACTTCATTCTCAATAAATGGATAATCTTCGGTTCCGACACGAATATTACCACCGCGACTTAAAGATAGCACCGCAATTTTAGTTTGTTCTTCACCCATCGTGCTAATTGAATATAAGCAATTTTTGGGCATATTTCTAACTCTATGCATATATTCTTCAAATGTAGGAGGAGACCATGTTCCTCCAGGCCAGTTAAAGAATAGAGTTAAATAGTGTGGTCCATCAATCAATCCTTTGTCAATTAACTGTTGTAAATTCCAATAAGAACCCGTATGCCAAACTTCCCACTCTGGTTTTATCTGATATTTTTTACATTTTTTACAATATTCTTCCAGTTCTTCAAGTGGATGTAAAACGTTAACATTGATATTAGTAAAATATTCGGCATGATGATTTAAAATCACAGACAGCATATCGGGTTTCGCTTCAAAATCACCCTTTCTTTTAGGGATAGATTCACTTGACATACCTGCTTGTATGATAATATCACAACGTTCCCGGATTTTTTTGACAACTTCAACCTCTTGACCTCTAGGAAGATGAATATGTGCTATGGCAGCTCCTGCCTCATAACACTTCACCACCTCCTCAATTAGCTGGTCTGTGGTTTGAGGCCAATTTTTCACAACAGGATATATCCAAGAATTGGCGGTGGTTGCCGTTATTATTAGTTTTTCAAATACCACTTTTTTTCACTTCATTAAATACTTTTATAATTAATTAAGTTGGTTTTTATTATAATTATATTTTATCTTGATACTCTTCCCGATGTATCTCCTTCCATTAATTTAGTGACTTCTTCTAAACTAACTAGATTAAAGTCGCCAAATATAGTATGTTTTAAGCAGGATGCTGCTAAAGCAAACCGTAAAGCGTAATATGGATCATTTTTATTGGTTAATAGGCCGTAAATCAAACCGCCCATAAAGGAATCGCCTCCCCCAACTCGATCGACGATATAAGTAATATCATATTGGGGGCCTATTAGCATCTTCTTACCATCATAGAGAACACCCGACCAAGTATTATGACTTGCTGAAATGGAACCTCTTAAAGTAATTGCCACATATTTCAAATTAGGAAACGCCTTCATAACCTCTTTCACCACGTATTCATATTTGGCTGCATCCATATCACCAGAAGTTATATCTATATCTGGAGCCTTAATTCCTAAAACTTTATCTGCATCTTCTTCATTCCCGATGGCTACGTCACAATATTTTACTAAATCTGGTATAATTTCAGATGGATCCTTACCGTATTTCCATAATTTACTCCTATAATTCAAATCACACGAGATGGTAATTCCTTTATCTTTAGCTATTTTCACAGCTTCTAAACAGATATCAGCGAGATTTTGAGAAATTGCTGGGGTAATTCCTGTCCAATGGAACCATGTGATTCCTTCAAAAATATGGTCCCAATCAAACATATCCGGTTTAGCCGTTGCAATAGAAGAGTTTGCTCTGTCATATATTACTTTACTAGGACGTACTGAAGCTCCAATTTCAAGAAAGTATATCCCCAATCGATCACCACCTCTTATGATCTTATTTGTATTTACTCCGAATTGTCGTAAATATTGAATACATGCATCTCCAATTTCATTATTTGGTAATCTGGTCACAAAATCAACTGAAATACCAAAATTAGCTAATGAAACTGCAACATTCGCCTCTCCACCTCCATAAATTATATCAAAATTCCTTGCTTGTGTTATACGTTGAAAACCAGGAGGTGAAAATCTAAGCATTATCTCTCCAAAGGTTAAAACTCTTGAATTCATTAATCTCTCCTCAAATAAAATTATATTATATAGTTATCTTATTAAAGAATCTTTTCAATTTAAAAATTAGAAGATCTATTATTATTCTATAACTTATATTTTTTCAGAAACTAAAAACAAAACCCTATTACTAATAACATCATTTTCGAGGATGGATATCCAAAGCCATCAACCTCAATGTGGATTCTAATAACCTATGTTTTAGGTACTTTCTCAACCTCTTTATCTATTTATAGTTTTTAGAAAATTAAATATTATTACATTTAACTTTTGTTTTATCACTAATCGTCAGCTTCGCCAATTTCTCCGGACATTAGCCAAAGTTCGGTGTTTATTAAGGATATATGAATTATCAGAACAATTGAGAATAAAAGCATAATTCTATGAACCCAGATCATCTTTTTATAACCGAATCTTTTAAGATTTTTTATGTTTTTTAAAGAGAAAAATAACATTGAGGCTCCCACCATAATAATACCATAGAATATTCCCGTCCAAATTTTTAAACTGAAAAAATAAAATGAAAAATGAGCTACTTTCCTCCCTCTTATTAATGATCTCCATGGTTCAGACGTGACTAGGAATATTATGTGAAATGCAAGGATTATAATAGTAAGTAAAGCTTCGTAGCAGTGCAAATTTTTAGCTTTTTCTATACTCTTAAATTTTGTCGCGTTTATTTTCGTAGTGTAGCCCCGAAAAATTGATATGAAAAACCAAATAAGGCAAGTAAATCCGAGCGATCTTCCCCATATCCAGAAAGTAGCACCGGCTCCAGTACTGCTAAATGAATGATGACCGCAACCGTTAATTTCTTGGTTTAACCTAACAAGGAGATAGGGTATCATTATTGATAGAATTAAAATTACTAGATCAATGGCAATATAAATATTAAATAATTTTAGTGCTTTCTTCCGTTTTAATTCTCTATCTTCCATAATATTAGAGTAATTTTTAATTTCGTGATAAAAAATTATTAGGTACTAACTTATTTAATAGTTCATATTTTTTAACTAGCTAATAAAATAAAAATTCTGTCTTATTAGAAAATTCTAAAATTAGGATTAAATAATTTTAATAAGATTAGCGTAATTTTTTACTTTAATTTACCTTGTTTGTTTATTCAAAAAAAGTACACATAAATAAAAGGTTTTAAATTTATCATGATTGCTGAAAATGATAATCAATATTCAAACAAAAAAGCTGTTGCATATAGTTTTGGACAAGTTGCGGATGTCACGGCGTATCAGAGCTTTGTTTTTCTCACATTTACTTTTTATTTTGCTATTATAGGACTTCCCGTGCTCTATATTTCAATTGGCTTTATGATCTGGTCAGTCTGGAATGCACTTAATGACCCATTACTGGGCTATTTGTCGGATAGAACTCATACCAAATGGGGCCGTCGCTATCCTTACATAACGGCCGGATTAATCCCTTTAGCTATAGTTATGTTTTTTGTATTCAGCCCTCCGAAGACTTTCGGTATAACAGATTTAACCACAAATTTACTCTTTTTTATTTTAATCATAATTATATTTGAGCTGTTTTATACGATGTTCAGCCTTAATTTGACTTCCTTGTTTCCGGAGGCTTTTATTACCTTAAATGAAAGAACGAAAGCTAATAATATAAGACAGACGTTTACGATTATTGCTCTATTATTCGCATTTCTCTTACCGGGATTTATCATTCCAGATTATAGCGATCCTAAATTTATAAGGGAATATTCTATTCTTGGAATTACTTTGACAATAATCGTTCTAATAACCGGTCTCATTTTTTTAAAATTCGGTCCGAAAGAAAAACCCGAGTTTCAGGAAGACTATAAAAATGCTCCTAGTTTAGGGAAGTCCGTAAAAATGTGCCTGAAAAGTAAGTCTTTTAGGCGGTATATTCCAACGGAAGTAGCAGTATGGTTCGTTTTTGGGATGGTCCCTACTTTATTGCCTTTATACGGTAAATTTGTATTGGGCATAAATGATTCATTATTCATTTCTCTAATGATAGGCCTTACATTTATTTCAGCCGCAATTTTTATAAATCTATTATGGAAACCGTTAGTACAAAAAATGGGACCAAGACGCGCTTGGTTATTGTCAATTGCGATATGGATTGCGACCTTTATTCCTCTTATATTTATAACCGATCCAATATTAGGGTATGTTATTTTCATACTCCTTGGATTGGGATTTGGAGGTACCATATATATAATTGACATTGTTGTTGCCGATATCATAGATGAGGATGAGGTGATTACAGGTATGCGCAGGGAAGCGGGATATTATGGTGTAAACGCTCTTTGTCTTCGATTTACCACAATTTTGGTTTTCCTTGCTATAAGTCTGGTGTTTACAAATGTCGGATGGGCGGTCTATGAACCGAAAAACGTAACTTCGCAAGTTATATTAGGATTAAGGATTTTAATGGCAGTTTTTCCAATCATGGCCTTATTAATTGGTTTCTTATCTATGTACAAATATCCTTTAGATGGTGAAAAGCTTAAAAATGTAAAAGAAAAATTAGAAGTACTTCACGCTGAGAAAAAATCAAAATTATAATTCTTCTTCTTTATAATTAATAAAAATGGTTTCTTACGATTTTATCTTGGAAGAATAAAAGAAAAATCTCTATTTACTAATTTTCTAAATTAGTTTTTTTATTTGTCTATTTTTGATGCATTTAAAGTAATAGCATTTATAATTTGTGACCAAGTTTCCGGTGGTAAACTATGGCCCATTCCCTCTATTATTAATAATTCTGCATCTGGTATTGCTTCTGCAGTATCTTTTCCTCCTTCTACTGGAACTAAGGGATCGTCACTTCCATGTATTACGAGAGTTGGCACTTTAATCGACGCTAAAGAAACCTTTCGATTTCCATTTGCCATAATAGCTATTAATTGGCGCATCAATCCAACGGGGTAAAAATTACGATCATATTCTTTAGCTGCCATATTTCGTGCTAATTCTTCATCAAAAGGAAATCCAGAGCCGTGAATAATACGTCTCCGTTTTATAGATTCTATAATATATGCTTCACGTTTTTTTGGTACAGGTGTATAAAGTATTTGCATAATTTCTGGTTTTGCTTGAGGAAGCTCAGGATTTCCTGTACTACTCATGATAGACGTAAGACTTAACACACGGGTTGGATAGCGATATGCAATTATTTGCACAATCATCCCTCCCATCGATGCCCCACAGATATGAGCTTTGTCGATATTTAGAGCATCTAAAACACCAATCGCATCATCCGCCATATCTTCTAATGAATAAGGTGCTTTTATTTCTTCTCCCTTTTGAGCTGCCAGGATTGCTGATCTTATATCTGGTACTCCCGCTTTTTCTAATTTTGTAGATAGACCAACATCTCGATTATCGAATCGAATAACATGGAATCCTTTTTTAACTAGTAATTTACAAAATTCATCAGGCCATCGAATCATCTGAGAACCAAGTCCCATTACCAAAAGTAATGGTTTTGATGATGAGTCTCCGAAGGTCTCATACTCTATTTGGATATCATTAATGTTTGCTTTAGGCATTTTTTTAATCTCTTTTCATTTAATCATTAAACATCTATATTATACTTAAACTCGCTGAATTTAAATTTTTAATTTATAATTATTATTAATACTAATTTGATAATTGCTAATTTAATTTTCCAATTTGAATCGAAATAATTAAAAAATAATGAAGTTTCATAATATTACCGATGTTAACTAAAAATAATTCTGAAAAGAGAGGTCTTATTTCAGCTAGCATTAATATTATAAGGCCCGTCAATTGTATAATGGGATCTCTAACAGTAATTATTGGACTCCTGAATACGAGAACGGGTATCCCTCTTAACACATTGCTCATAAATATAATTCTTGGGGTGTTAACTTATTTCGCTGTAGCAGCCAGTGGGATGATAATTAATGATATATATGATATTGAAATTGATAAGATAAATAGACCTAACCGTCCTCTACCGAGAGGTGAGTTAAGTCTAACTCAAGCAAAAATCTTATTTGCTCTTACTTTCGGAATTGGTATTTTAATATCAGTGATTCATTGGCTATTTTTCGCCCTTAGCGGTTTAAATGTACTTTTAGTGATTTTTTTTGGTTTTATTGGATGGTTATATGCTGCTTGGGGAAAGAAATCAGGTTTTTATGGAAATTTGATGGTCAGTGTGTCTTTTTCTATCGGGCTTATCTATGGGGCTGTCTTAAATAGCATTGTAATTCCAGCTTATATCTATTATTTCTTTTTTACTTCATTCTTTCTATTACTCTCCCGCGAAATTGTGAAGGGTTGTGAAGATATTGAGGGAGATAAGGAAGAGGGAGTAAAAACCTTAGCAATTAAACTGGGAATTAAAAAAGCTACTGGATTTTCGATTTTATTTGAAATATTGGCCATAATATTCTTTATTTTACCTATATTTACGAATATTATAAATCCAATACTCTTTTTGATTTCAATGATTTTCGGATTAGCGGATGTAGCATTAGCAGTAGTATTGTCATTACGTAAAAATTTGCAACAAAAAGATTTCAAGAAAATAAGTCTTTTATTAAAAGTTGGGGCATTTCTTGGCTTAATTGCATTTATTTTTGCTAGTATCTAGCACATAGTAAAATAATTTAATACAGATAATTGATAAATTTTTTAAATCATTATTTGAGAAACCTTATTATTTATTTATCTAATAATAATCTATTCAACAACTAAAATTAATAAAAAAAAAGTGATCCTTATGTCGCAAAAAAAGGAATCTTTAAAGCCATTTTTAGTCCTTGTAATTATATATATTATAGCCAACATTGGAATGCTATTTTTTTTGTTAACTCGTGAAAGACCAAATGATATAGTGCCAATTTTAGGGCTTCCTCAAACGCTACATTATATTGTATTCTATTTTCTTTTCCCTCCAATTCTCACCATAGCTGCAGTTATTGTATTTCCTCGCATTCTAACACCATTGATTTTCAAGAGTAAAAAAATAGTTTTTCGTAAGTATAATGATGCCTATGTTGATACTAACGTTGAAATATTTGCCGCAAAAAAATTTATTCTTCGTTTTATCTATATATTTCTCTTGACTCTAGGATTTCTTGCCATAATTATACCTGTATTGTCAACCCAAGTGGCAAAAATGTTCAATACCGCTACGAACGTCAAATATTATAAAGAGGAAGGATTAGATATTCGATTTGCTCTTCCGACAGTTTTTGCTATAACTTTTGTCTTTATATTTCCAATCGTAATAGGACTATGGTCAGTCGGCTGGGCTCTAGAAGATTCTGGACTGATTCACTATTCAGGACTGGATGGTCAAAAACAGAGATGGGACAAATTATTTGAGATTGAACCGATACATTTAAGATATAATGGTTATCTGAAAGGCTATGCTGGAATTTCATCTGTAGTATTTTTAATCTCAATGATAATATATTTTGCCGGATTTGAGGGACGCGTAGAAGATGTTATGATGGTAACATTGATCCCCTTATTTAGTATTATAAATGCCGTCCCATCGTATCTAATTTACGGAATCACTAAAGGGAAATTCGCATATCTAAGGAAAGAACTTCCTGAAGCTAAGAGATTAGCTGAATCAGAATTAATTATATAAAAAGAATAATTAATCATTCTTTTTTTTTTAATATATTAAATATTTCGTAGAGATCTTTTTGATCTACAGTTTGTATAAGCTTTTTCTTATTTACTTCGTCAAAATTTATTATTGGAAAAGTTTCAATAAGACTGCGTACTTGAGTTAAACCTAAGTATTTTCTAGTATAGTCTGCGTTTGAATATTTATACGTGGTTAAGAATTCGCTATCTAACTCTTTACGAAAATGCTCTAAAATAAAATTAAAATAATTCTTCAATAGTATTTGGTCTTCAATGGAGATTTGAGGTTCTAAAAATATTTGTATAGGATGCGTGCGGTAAGTATTAGATGAAACATAAATTCCTGCCACTTTAAAATCATCTGAGATAATTCCCAATCCAACTCTTCCTTGAGCTGAACCTTTATCGACGGTTTGAACTTATAAAAAAATATCGTTTGCTTTTTTAGCAAAAAAAATTTAATTTTTATGAATTTTACTACGAATTAACCAGATATATCTTTAAAAAGTAAATTTAATCCTTCAGTATTAACAAAATAATTATTTTTATGATTTTTTAAGAATCTCATTATATTTTCCTTATATTCTTTTACCTTACCAGTTGAATCTTCCCTAATAAAACGATTAAAATAAAAACCATCCAAAAAAGAAATAAGAAAAAAATTTTTATCATCAATTGTGGTATCAATAAAATTTATTAAGTCATCCACTTTTCTATTTTGAGCTCCTCCTCCTTCTTTTATGTGATTTGCCTTAATGAAAATGATAATTTGTCCTACTTTTAGAATAATTAAATTCTTCTTTCTAAAGGGTAATTCTATATTTTTTCTATAGCATAAGGTAATAAATAATTCTTCTGTTGTGCTATCTAGAGAAAAATAACATTTTCCCAAACTGTCAAATTCGCTTAAATTTCTAACACTTTGAATGTGATCAAAATTATCAATAATGAGATCTATAATTTTTTTCTGAGTGGAACCTCCAGTCCTTTTTGATGCACTATTATCATATAAAGACTGTACTATTAAATTTGTATAACCAAACTCATCAAAGAGCTCTCTCCTTTCTTGACAATATTTAATTAATAAATCTTTTAACCACTCTTTTTTTTTTGATTCCATAAGTGTGTCATATGTAGAGAAAGTGAAATCATGAGCTTTCCAAAAAGCAATGAATTCATGATACTGAATATTTTCTGTATTTTTAATTAATAAAAAGATTCGATCAAAAATTACCTCTCTCTCTTCTTCATTTTTACTATCACAATAATTTCTAATTAAATCTCGTAGTTCTTCAACCTTTTTAACAAATAAATCATCATTAATAATTATTTCATTATGAATATAATAAGGATCATCCTTCACTTCTGGATAAGTTAAAGAAATTTCCCAATATTCAATATTGTCTTTTAAAACCATAAAACTTCTGCCTTAGGATTTTTATTTTGATTTCTAATTATATAAAATTAACAATGATTTTTAATATATTACTTCTTTGTCAAAATTATTAATGGAATAATATATCCAAATAAATTTATAAAATTAAAAT
>JBHLNT010000020.1:0-42016 GCA_048941265.1 Promethearchaeota archaeon | reverse complement strand
TCATGGTAAAAGGTATAGTGTAAATTAAATAGTCTTAGTGAAGTCTTCAATTCTGTCCATAGCTTCCTTAAGCTTTCCAAGTTCAGTCGCATAAGAGATCCTCAACTTGTCATCCGAGTAAGAACCGAAAATATCGCCTGGAACAATAGCAACTCCCTTACTTTTTATAATCTCCCTCGAAAATTCTGTACCAGTCATATTGAAGCTTTTAGCAGAAGGCATGATATAGAAAGACCCTTTTGGTTTAACGACATCAAAACCAATCTCCTTTAACCGGTTGTATACAAGCAATCTTCTTTCATCGAATTGCTTTAAAATATCTTGAAAAAAGCTGGTATCCATTTTAAGTGCCTCTATAAATCCGTATTGAGCCGCGTGGTTCGTTCCAGCTACCGTATAAGTAGTATAGACTGACATCAAATCAATAATTTCCTTATTCGCAACAACATAACCCAATCTAAAACCAGTCGCTGAAAAGAGTTTAGACATGGCATTCAAAGTTAGTGTACGCTCGAACATTCCGTTTAAAGAAGCAGGACTAACTTGTTTCAGTCCGTCATATATATAATTCTCGTAGACCTCGTCGCTTATCAGGTATAAATCGTTTTCAATAATAATGTTTACAAGTTCTTCCAATTCTTTCCTTTCTAAAGCATAACCAGTGGGATTATTTGGAGAGTTAATGAGGATTGCTTTTGTTTTATTGGTTACTGCCTTTCTTATTTTTTCAATATTAGGACTAAAATCAGCATTTCTCTCTACTTCAATTACTTTCACTCCAAAGAATATCCCGCAGTAATAATAGGATACAAAATTAGGGGAAGAAATTATCAATTCATCACCAGGATTAAATAATGAAGCATATGCAAGAGTTATTGCTCCTGACCCGCCATTTGTAAGGATTATATTTTCTTCCCAGTTCGATTGAATGTCATTAACTTTAGCAACTTTGCTTTCTATCAATTTTAATAATTCAGGAACACCTCTCGTTGGGGCATATGTAGTGATATTTTTATGTAAAGCCTCAATATTTCCTTGTATAGCTGGTTTAGGGGTTAAAAAATCAGGCTGTCCAATACCAAGGCTAATAACGTCAGATCTACCTGATGCCAAATCAAATAACTCTCGAATTTTTGATTTAGGGGCTTGAGCCACTTTTTGAGATAATTCTTTCATAATTAAGATAAGATTAACTTACCTATATTTAAAAAGCTTTTTCATTATAGTAGTAAAAAATGAGATATTTATAATATTATAATGAATTTTTACCCAATTTCACCTAATTTTCTCAAGATTTGAGTAACTAAGTTACTAAATGCTTGCTCTACATTTTCACCATATTTTGCACTAGTTTCTATAAAATCGCTGGCATCAATCTGTTTTGCATATTTCTCACCATCTTCAGTAGAAACAACGCGCTCATCATTTAAATCAATTTTATTACCAATTAATATATATGTACCCTCTTTTTTAACATATTTCTTAAAATCCTTTAACCATTTTGAATCTATAGTCTCAAAAGTATTATGTCGTGTAACATCATAAACTAAAAGGGCACCAACACATCCTTGAAAGTACATAGATCTTATGACATTATACTTTTCTTGACCAGCTAGGTCCCACATTATTAGTCGAACGCTTGCATTGATCTCATCTACATGCACATCCTTACGAATTATGTTTGCGCCAAGAGTGGGCTTATAATCTTCTGAAAAACTTTGTTCAATGTACATATTAATTAAGCTGGTTTTACCTACCGCAGCATCTCCAAGGACTACAATTTTAAAGACAAACTCTTTTACATCTTTCGACATTTTTAATATTCCTAAGCTTGTGATTTATAATATTATTTTATATTATATTTAATTATTTACTTTTTTTTTGATATTAATTTTAAGATGAAATTACTATGGGAAGGATTATGCGGATCTTTTAATCCTGAGAATGTGATTTCTCTATTTGAGGGTAGTGACTTCTCTAAACTATGAACTAAAAATCCAACAATAAAATTACAGGGTACTCCCACCTCAGAACAGAATATACAATTTTGTATTTCTA
Organism: Promethearchaeota archaeon; assembly: GCA_048941265.1. GTDB lineage: Archaea > Asgardarchaeota > Lokiarchaeia > Sigyniarchaeales > SOKP01 > LW40-45. The sequence continues at coordinate 39,958 of JBHLNT010000020.1, read as the reverse complement.
GAGTTATGGTTTCTAATTCTTTAGTCATGTAATTTTCACTCTTGTCTAAAATTTCGATCCTCCAGTTGGTCTTTATTAAGTCATTAAGTTCAATGATAATCTCTTCAAAATTTTTTCCATAGGGAAATAAATAAAATGAAAACTTTTTTCCAATCTCAAATAATAAATTATAACATCCAAAGAGCAAACAGTTTTGCGCAGAAATAATTTTCTTAAAGGAGAAGAAATCTATAAATTTATTTGAATCAATATCTCTTACATCTTTCAACTCTAACAATTCAGCTTCTCTCAATATGGATTTGAGCCCGTCATAATCTAAAACATCGAGATAAGCTTGCATTAACGCCGTAAGAACCTTATTATTTACTTCTCCTTTATAATCTCCAATCATATTTTCTCCTATTTCTTTAGTTTTGGATTTTTGAGTTATTATTCTTTTTTAATCGATTTCAAAATTCTGCCCAAATTGTTTTAGGATTCGATGGATTAATCTTAAAAATGCTTTTTCCACATTTTGACCATTTAAAGCACTTGTCTCTATAAAATCAATTGCATTGATTCTATCTGCCAATTTTTTACCCTCTTCATAACTCACTACTCTATTATTTTTTAGATCAATTTTATTTCCAAGTAAGAGGAAATCACATTTTCTCTTTATATTATTTAAAAGATCTCTCATCCATTTCGATTCAACATTTACAAACGTATCATGTCGAGTAATATCATATACAAGTAGCACTCCGGAGCAACCTTCATAGTATGTTTGTCTACAATTTTCATATTTATTTTGACCTGCGATATCCCAGAAAATTAAACGAATTAAAGATCCAATCTGCTCAATTTCAATATCTTTCGAGATGATATTTACTCCAAGCGTAGGTCTATAGTCTTCTAGAAAAGAATGCTCTATATATTGATTGATTAACGAAGTTTTTCCCACTGCCATGTCTCCTAATACTAATATCTTAAAAGTCCATTGCTTCATTTTTACGTCTGCCATTTTAATTACTCCATTTCATAAATCTAACAAAGATAAATCAAACCGAGCATCATTAGCTCGAGTAATAGTGTCGGTTATTTCATAGATATAAACTTCAGCCGTGATTGAAACGATACTTGGTGGGTTTAAATGTCCTCCAATAATACTATAGTCATCTTTGCCGACTGATACATGTAAATGAATAATTGGTTCATTATCTTTAAATGCTATATTGCCCATGCATGATATTAATTCAATATCCTCTTCAAAAGTATTGAAATTATATTCTTTTTTATCAACATTGAAATAACCAATGGTAAATTGTTTTAACGCACCAATTACATTTAGTAATCCTGATTTTATGTTATGTTTTTTAATAAGTTCTTTAATAGCATCAAATAAATCTTCATTTGGTTCGATTTTAGCTACAATTACTCGCCCAACTGTTGTTACTTTACTTTTCAATGTTTTCCTCTTTTTGTTTTTAACACAATCTTATGGCTTGAAAAAATAATAAAATATGTTAATTTCTTATGTTGTTAAGCTTTTAAAATTATAGAATTTTTCAAACCTTTTTATTTTTATTTTTCGGCATGATGATTAAACAAGATAACTGAAAAGAGAAATATTTTCTGTCTAATGTTGATAGCACATTTAGCATTGTTATTCATCTGATATAACCTGATTAATTAATTTTTTAAAAGCCAATTCAACATTTTCTCCATATTTAGCACTCGTTTCAATAAAATCAATTGCATTTATATCATCTGCTAGTTTTTCTCCAGTTTCTTTTTTAACGGATCTTATCTCCGTTAAATCTGTCTTGTTTCCAATTAAAATGAACGCCGCTTTAGTTTTTCCGAATTTTTGGAAATCTTGCAACCATTTATCTTTTATATTTTCAAACGTTGATGCTCTTGTAATATCATATATAAAAAGGGCTCCAGAGCATCCTTGAAAAAACAATTTACGTGATAAATCATAAGTTTTTTGACCAGCAATATCCCAAATAATCAATTTAGTGGTAGTTTTAATTTGATTCATTTTAATTTCTTTAGCTATGATATTAGCACCTAATGTTGGTTGATAATCTGTTTTAAATGTATGATCAACATATTGATTGATTAACGATGTCTTTCCAACTGCGGGATCACCTAATAAAACTAGCTTTAAAATGTATTCATGTACCTTTTCTTCTGACATTTTTCTTAAAAGTGTCTTATATTCTCATATACTAATTTAGTGGCTGAGATTTTTATATTTAAGGTAAATCTAGAATGTCCATGTTAACATTACACACAATTATTTTGACTTTTATCATGAAAAGAAAACTATATTATGACGATTTTTCATTATTTAAATATATACTATTTATAAATCAATGCCCAATGATTTTTATGACGGAGAAGGTTACAATTTCAGATGTTGAATTAATTCTTTCAGAACCTGCAGATGTTGATATGCAATGGGTTGGTAATGAAGATATAATTAATGAATTAAAAGCGGCTTGGTTGATTGTAGATAAAAATGATCTTCCTTTAAATCCTAGAATTTTAGGTAAGCCGGGAGTTGGAAAGACAACATTGGCATATGCTACTGGCAAAAGGTTAAATAAATCTGTATATATATTTCAATGTACTATGGATACACGCCCTGAAGATTTATTAATAAGCCCTGTTATTTCTTCTGATAATAAAATAGCCTATGTTGCTAGTTCTCTGGTATCAGCAATGATTAAAGGTGGAGTTTGTCTTTTAGATGAGGGAAATCGAATGTCTGAAAAGAGTTGGGCTTCTTTAGCACCACTAATGGATAAAAGGCGATATGTTGATTCGATAATTGCGGGTATTCGAATCTATGCGCATTCCGATTTTCGTTTATGTGTTACAATGAATAGTGATAGTAGTACATATGAAATACCGGAGTATATTTCATCACGCTTGCAACCTAAAATTTTCGTCGAATTTCCCAATAGAGTTGATGAAATTAATATAATATCGTATAATATTCCTTTCACTTCCGAAGAGATATTAGAATATTGCGTGGATTTTTTGCAAAATGCTCATATTCATGATGAACCATATACAGTACGAGATGGTATTAATATAATAAGATATTATATGAAAAGTCGTGAAGTAAACGGAAAAAATAAATTAGAGTTGAATAAAAAGGAGTTTAAAGAAGCCATTATCCACATTTTAGAACCAATTGGTATAAGGTATTGTCCTGATGAATATGAGATGGATATAAAAGAAGAGAATGAAAGTGACTCGCGAGAAAGCCTGTTTTAGCCTTAATTGATAAATTTTGTATCATTATATTCTTCATTTATGCTCATTTTATTATTTAGATGTGAGTTGTATTTATAAAGAAAGAAAGTCATTTATTAGTCATGGCGACATTTTACCCTAATTCTGGAATTAGTGTTAGAAGAGTTAGCCAAAAAGAGCTAAATCAATTAAAAAATGAAGGTTACATTATTTTTTCCTCTCATAATCACACTAATTTTTCAGATGGGGTTGATTTTCGTGAGGTTATTGATACTCTTGTTAAATTTGGAGTAAATCTCATAGCTCTAACCGACCATAATAATATGCGAGTGGCGGAGTATGCAAAAACCTATATTAAGGATAAATACCCAGATTGTGGCTATTTATGTTCTGAGGAAATTGACAGCAGTTATGGTTGCGTTCTCGCTTATGGTTTACAAACTGAAATTCTTATTGAAGGAGAAGAGAAACCCTCAATCAAAAATGTTATTAAGGATATTCATGAGCAAGGAGGGTTAGCTGTCATTGCCCATCCATTCCACCCCATTGAAGGAATTTTCAGACCATTCGGTGGACTGAAGATATCAAAAATCTCTAAATTCAACTTTGATGGAATTGAATTTTTTCATGCGGATCTTCCCCCCTTCCTTAACAATATGTGTTCTGCCCTTGTTAAATTAAGACCACAAATGTTCATTTTGGGAGGAGATGATGCACATACGATCCATCATATTGGTAGGTTTTTCAATTTAGTCGGTCCTGATCTTGATGATATCCATAATCATGATGAAATATTAAAAGCTGTAAGTCAACAAAAAACTACTGTTCTTGAACTGAGTGGTTGGGTGACTAGACCTTTTCAAATGGTACCAGGATTTATGGATCTCTTTATAAACAAGGGATTAAAACGAATAGATGCATTTGCGGGTCTCTATGGCCTTTATAAAGGTATACATTTCCAGCATGAATCTATGGGATGGTTTCCGAGGGAACTTCAAGAATTTAAAGACGAATTGCAGCAAGTTATTCATTCAATGAATATTAATACAATCCGACTTGATGCTATGCGACCTGAAACTAGAGTATATGAGTTTGCATCAGTAGCGAAAGAACTTGGATTGAACGTTATTCTCTCCCCAAGATATATTTATCCTGGGGGGCTTGATAAACCTCACCTAGATAAATCTTTCACTTATGATGAATTTGAAGATTTTTGCTTGGATCATGCCCAAAGGGCCCAAAATGCTGGGATTGATATTTTTTGTATCGGAAATGAACTCACTCTGGAACTGAGTGATGATAAATCTGGTCATTTGGAAAGGTTGAATGATGAATTTTTTGCGCAATTTGCACCATCTAGCTTAGAGATGGTCCCGGGTTTGGGTGCTACCCCTCTTGCCAAGATAGGGAAACTCGGAAGAAAGCAACCTAAACTGACCCCATATTTGGAAAATTTATGTAAAAAAGTTAGGAACCACTATGACGGAATGGTTTCATATGCTGCCGGCTCATGGGAACTTCGAAATGTCCCTTGGAAGCACTTTGATATTATATGCTGTAACCTCTATTTCAGCGATTTATTTTTAAAGTATATCGAAGTCTTACCAGGGTTAAGAATCGTATCACCTAAAGGCAGTCCCTCTGTTAGAGCCTCCCATCTATTCCGTCAAAATATTCAATATCTAAAAACCTTTAAAAAACCTGTCATCGTATCAGAATTGGGTTTCCAAACAGTTACCGATACCATAAGAGCAGGACCAATTCCTATTCAATTTCAAGAGGACTTCGAACAATTTACTTATGATGAAAAGGCACAATCGCATGCATTTAAAGAAGTATTTAACCTATTGGAAAAGGATATCTTTATTAGCGGATTAATTATCCATAAATGGAGAGATCGTGGTGAAAAGGGATTCGGTTTAGTACGACTTGATGGTACACGTAAACCAGCATGTGAAACGATATCAAATTTTTTTAAAACTTGGACGATTTCCTTCTCAAATAATAAATAAATAAAAAATAAATAAAAAAACAAATTAATCATTTAAAAGTCCAAATTTTTTGAGACCTTCTCTCATATCAGCTTGAAACGGACCTGGAGTCCCTTCTATGAATGCTTGAACAATGTCTTGATTATTAATTTCTCCTGATGCTCTTTTTTTCGCTTTTTCTTCTGCTAATGATGATATTGCCATTCTCGCCATAGATTGAAATTGAGGGGGTGATAAATTGATTAACTCGTTAAAGATACTTTCGGTCTCAGGGTCCCAAATTAAACCTATTTTTTTCTCATCCTTAGTTTTTTCTGAAACTACTCCGAATTCTCGGCTTGTAATAATATCTTTAAGATAATTTTTTAAAGATTCAACGTATCTTGGAGCTTCTTCTTTATCCAGAAATACTGCTTTTTTTGCCCACTCATCACAATAAGAACACTCATTACACATAGCAATACAATTTTGTTTTTTAAAAAAATCTATAAAGCCATCAAGTTTCGTATTGTCTATGATTAATTTAGATTTAGATTCTTTTCCAAGTGTTTGGCCTATTTTAACGTTCGGATCCTTTTGTTCCAGACCTCCAAATGACATTGAGAACCCTTGAATAATATCTACTAAGTTTCCTTGATATTCACGTGAGGCAAATGCTTTCACTGCCCTGACAATCCATTGCGTCGACATGCGTCGTCCTGCTATTTTAAAGTCTTCAATTCCAATAGCTTCATAGTGGGATAGATCTTCAGGACGAATCCAACGTGCTTTTATAACTTCCTTAGGATCGGAAAATTTGATAACACTGCAATTTAAGATGCATGTATCGATATAATTACGCTCGGATTGTTGGTGGGTTTGAGAAGCATGTCCTAATATATTATAGTGATAATATCTAAAAGGACATTGATATAAGCACCCATCAGTTAAAAGTAACACAATCTTACATTTAGAAGCTTTTTGAATTCTTTCCAATGTCTGGAAATCACGGTTTATCATTACATCAGGAGTTATCTCATGTGCCCCTAGCATTTCATAAAATTTTGCCCGATTTACACTGTTAACATGTGCGATGGTCGATATGCGTATTTTTAATTTAGGAAATTGTTCCTTAATAAGCTGTATTAGAAATGGAATAGTAACTATTACATTATCGGTTCCAATATCACTGATCCATTGAATATATTTGAGGAGCTCTTTATGATAATCTGAATTGTATTCCATATTATTCATGCAGGGAGCATTCAATAAATAAGAAAATTGCATTTTTTTCTGATGAACCTTTCTAATGTATTCTGCAATTTGTTCTTCTGATATTTTTTGTAATAAGAATGAGGGACGGCCTCCACCTACAAGAGTGTGATCTGCGACACCATACAAACTTGCCACGGGATATTTAGCAAGCTCATCAATAAGGTTAAAGTCCCAATTAGTTGCTACATGAAATTGAATTTTTTCCACCTTTTACTATTTTTAATTATTCTCATTTTGATTTCATTATTTTTCAATTGCCTTAAGATGGGCTTTTGCATTGAGCGGCAACAAGGGAGCGCAAGCCATGAGCTTTGTTACATCACCTTCCACAACATAAGTTCCAGACATCGTAGCTTGGATAGGATCAGACTCACCCGAATTAACCTTTTTAATTGTATCAAAATCCGTTTTATGAATAATTTTCGGAGCATTAGGACCAGAGTATTCCCCCATTCCCCAATTCATTTTGTCTTTTTCAATAAATTGCCAGTAATTCATCTCTGGTCTATCCGCTATTATGTATTGGAATACTAACGGTGCTATTGGATCCAATAACTTTGCCAAATCGGGCAGCTCATTATAAGCTTTCATGAAGCGGGTTAAATACGCCTCCCATTCTTCTTTACTATTCATTAACACTTTCACCTCTTTTTCTTTATTGATTTCTGTTCTATTTTTTATTATATTTGAATTGTTAATTGCTAAATCCATTTCTTGTGATTTTTTTGCCATGATTTCGGTACCATACGGCAGAGATTTAGCATATTTTATATCATCCTCATTCATAAACCGAGTTAGTTCGATATTTTTTTCTATTAAGTAATCAACAATATCGTGTTTGAATGATTGAGGTACTAATTGAATTAAAATTGAGATTAATAAATCTTTATTAACATAATTTAATCCTTGTTTTTCTGCAGTTCTTTCCGCAGTAAATCCAATTCCTTGTTTGGCTGCATTTTGCATGTTTTCAGGAACTAAAATCAAAGCTTCTTGGAAAAATTCTCGGGCATCATCTTCCCAGGGAATTCCAGTATAAGAATTTGATTCTATTTCTTTAACAGGGCTTTTGAGCTTTCTTTTTTCTTTAGGCAAAAACATCTCGCCAGCATTGAGATAATCATAAAGATATTTCATATAATTTTTATAGGATTCGGCGTTAGATTTTGATGGGATTGAATATGCTTTTTCAGCTATTTCATAACAATAAAAGCACGTAACCCCACAATTTTCATTACACCTTGCTCCTTGATATGGAAAATTTTGAATGAAATTATGTAATTTTTTTTCTTCTAATATCGCTTTAAAATCCGGCACGCTTAACATAATGCCCTGGTCATCGGGAATTCCTCCCATTTTTTCTTGCTTAGCAGCAAATTCAGAGAATTGAGCTCCTGCTAATTCTAAAGGATCTGAGACAAAGGAATAACCATTGAAGATTTCCCCAAGATTCTCCTTATATGATTTACTACTATATGCCTTTAGGGTTCTATATAACCAATTCGTTCCATATCTTCTTCCAGAAATTTTAAAATAATCAATTCCGATGTCGATATAACTATCAAGATCTGACGGTTGAATCCATCGGCACATGATAATTTGTTCGGGATTGAAACATTTTTGATTTTGACAGGCCATTGTAGCCCAATCGTTATAATAACCTTCTAATATATCATTTATCTGGCTAGCGTGAGAGCATTCTGTGTAATGGAAAAATCGAAATGGACATTCGTATAAACAGCAATCATTTGTCAATAATTCAATATCGCATTTTACAGCGTTTCGAATTTCCTTGAGAAGAGGGAAATTCCTATTTAGCATTATGGATAAAGTTAAGACACCATCCTTACCAATTATTTCTTCCCATTCTAAAGCACGTGTTAGAGAATTGACCTCAGAAATTACAGATACTTTTAACTTTAACTTAGGATGATAGGTTTTAGCAAACTCAGCCAAATAAGGATCAGATACAGTAAGAAATTCTACATTCATATCATCTAACCAATCTAATTCTTTAAGGGCTTTTGTTTGCTCATTTGAATTGAATTTAAAATACCCTATACATCCTCCATTCCATAACCACGTAAAACGCAAATTTAACTCGTGTACTTTATGTATGTAGGACTCAATCTCCTCTTCTTGTTTCTTTGGCATCAAAAAAAAAGGGCGTCCTGAACCGCTGAAACTGAAATCACGCGTACCATATAAATCATGCAGATTTTGTTTTAAAGAATATTCATTTTCTATATAGTTTAATAAATCTAATTTCCAATTACAGGCCAGAGAGATACGCATAATATTACTCCTCTAAAACCCCCTTTTCAATTGTATGCATTCTTTTAGTGATTAATTCGATAATCTTATCCCTTTCTTTTATTTTTCCATCTCCTAGGTTTTTTAAGTATATATTGCAGTATTCGTTCATTTCTTTCTCGAAAGGATAATGATTTTCATAAGGAAAGGTTCTACAAAATTCTGTAATAACATTAGGGTCAAGCAAATTTAATGACTTTTTAATTTTATCACCTGGCCAATAGTCTCCGTATGGTTGAGGGAAATTCAAGTATTCATTGAAATTAGTCTTGAGTGTTTTATCTATATATGAGTGAAGAATTTCTATAATTTTTTCATTTGAAAAGCTACTAGAAAATAATAAATAATTCTCAAAACCTAAATTTTCATATAATTCGATGTTAGTGGGGGAAACCCATCCTTCTTTGAGGAGGTTTAAAGGATCTTCAAGGCGTTTTTTCCAGCAATATAATAATGGATAATCAAATGCATTTGCAATATCAGAAATCTTTTCTTGATTGTAACTAAGTGGAGAATTTATAGTTCTATGACTTTGCAAATTATGGTGCTGATACCAGTGAATGCATCCCCAATTACATCCAAGGTTTAAAGGTAAAATATAATCTACATCTCGAAATTTAAATTCTTTTTTTTTTAATTTAATGAAATTTCTTAAGGTGGGAAAGTATCTAACTACATCAGGATGAATAATTATATAATCGGCACCTAAATTGAAAAAGATCTTTCCTCGATTTAAAGAAGTGACACATTGGGAATATGATAAAAAAATTTTCATCTTTGGGAACTTAGCTGTAATAACCCCGATATTATTCGGAGAAGACACGAGGATGTCTTTATATCCCAAATTTGATAATTTTTTAAATAAGCTATTAATTGCATCATTTTGTTTAGCATGAGCTTCAAAGTTTCCTTGGCATGTGGAATCGATGCCAGCAATCGGAACTATGCCGTAATCTTGAATAATTTTGGTATAATCTTCAAATTCCTCAAATGTGGGAAGAATTTTTGGTAAAAAAATTGAACTATTACCAATAGGATTGGCTGGTACGTGAACAATCATATGTGTAACTGGTAATTTTTCTCTTTCAAAAAAGGAAATTAAATCTCTATTATAATCTCCATCAATTATAAATTTCATTCTTTAACCATTCTTCGTACTATTTTTTTTGAAACCAAAAAAAATAAATTTAATTATATGTATCCAATCCGGCTTTACAACCCATCCCCAAGAAATCTATCATAGTTCCGTTATAATCGTTTTCGATCTTATAATAAATTCCATTGGGCGTAAATGTCACCCCCCAGATAAATTTCTTTTTCTCACTTTGGAGCGGGGTTTTTTCGACAAAATCCTTCATAACTGGATGCAGATGAATTGGCACCTCTCTAAAATCATCTACAGCTATACCAAAGCATAAACGCTCAATATTCTTTGAATCCCAGCTAAACGTATAATTGAGGTGTGCTGCCTTACGACAACCTTCCATTATTTCTTTAGATGGAATTTCAAATCCCAATTCTTCGATAAGTGATGCACAGTTCTTATAACTTGCTTTAGGCGGTTGTTTAAGCATGAAATAGATGTTGGTAGTATTATGGAAGAAATCAAATGCAAAAAGACTAAAAACATTAAGACTATGTTTTTTGAAATAATTTTCATATTTTTTGAGACTTGGAGGAATATTCTTCATCATAAAGATTGATTCAATTGATACTGGAACCACAAAAGGCCAGATCTTTGATAATCCTTTTCTCACATCCAAATCAACACCATATCCCATGATCTGAAAGGTCTCTATTGATTCTCGTATCATTTTATGGATTGGATGTCCATTCTTTTCAATTAATCCTTCATTGATAGCTGTTATATAAGGATCGGGATTATGAGGGACAAAAAATTCTACATATCTTACCGAAACATCTCTATTTTCAAGAGGTTTAGTTGTAGTTCTAATTGATACAGGAGCTCCCGCGAAAAATTTCTCATAATTTTTTAGCACCTTCCAGATCGCGTTTTCATTACATTCCACTCCAACGATTTCACCAATTTTAAAAAGATCTTTGACCATTTGAACAAGGTCGGTATTGCATTTGAAATCCGATTTTACTTTAGCTAGATATCTATCATAATCAACTCCAAAAGTATTTAAATCCTCAATCATTACTGGTTGGAAAGCTGGAGGGGTTACCTCAAACAATGCAACAACGAGGTCTACCTCAGCTACTGCTTTCCCATTTCGTTCTACACATTTCTTTTCCGCAGCTTCAAAAAGAGCTGGTTCTACAGCGGGTCTTACCATTTCTGGAACTCCTAAGACCACTTTATCAAAAAGCTTTTTAACTTCTGGTTGCCATTCCATTTATATATTAACCTTCTTTTAGATTTTTTTAATTATTTTTTTTAATTTTTTAATTCTGATATTTCGCAAATTGAATTTGACTCAATTCAGCAAATCCTTCCGGATTATTAAAGCCAAGCCCAGGCATCATCCATCTAGGATTATTTTCACCATATTCTCTTACTACTTGAAACAGATCAATCTCTCTGATCTTTGGAGAGAGATAGAATTTAGGTTTTAGCAGGTTCTCACCCTTTTGAATTACGCCTTCTTGCTCAGCTATAAGTTGGAGAGGAGTATGAGGATAGATCCTCATTCCGATAAATACTATCACATCTCCATCTCCTTGCCATAAGTTCCCCCTAAAACTTTTTATAGTTTCTAACTGGTTAAAAGAAGCTCGAACTGTTCCAAGGGTTTCCCCAGGACCACCTACTATAATATGAATCAATTGTTCAATTTCTAATTCCACACATTTCTGTGAAGTCAGGATAGCCTCATCGGGGGTTCGACTTTTTTTCATACTTCTTAACATTTCCTCTGAAAATGATTCTATGCCTGTTGCGAAATGTGTGGCACCACTTTCTTTCATGAGGGGTATTAGTTCAATGAAGTCCTTACTCGGAACATAATTTGCCCCCCAATTACATTCAATTTTATGATTTATAATCTCTTGACAAGTTTCTTTTAAATGGTTATAATCTAAATTGAAAACACTGTCTACAATAAAAATATTTTTTATTCCATAATTATTTACCATTAAATCAAGCTCCTCAGCGATGTTCGCCGGAGATCTATAACGAACAGTAGACCCTTCAATATATCTATAACTGCAATAGATACAATTCATATGGCAACCCCGTTTCGTTTGAATATTCCCCCAAGTTGCTCCTGTTTTATTCAATGGATCAATAAGGTAAGCATCATTATCAATCAATTCTCGTATAGGGATAGGAAGGACATCTAGATTCTCAACCCGCCAGGGTGGTTTCTGATAGTAGTTCCCGTTATCATCAATAAAACATATACCCTTCTCAATCTTCCTTATATCAATATTTAATTTGAGATTTTTTAGTATTTCAGCAAAAACATATTCTCCTTCGCCTACTACTCCGATATGATGGTTTAAATCTCTAAGGATTTCTTCTGAAAAAATTGAAAAACCAGCTCCACCTAAAATTATTGGAATTTCGGGTTCTGCAATTTGTTTGATATATTGAATAAGATTTTTAACAGGAAGATAAAAAAATAAATTACCAGGGTAGGTTGTTGAATCAACATTCCTAATTGAAATTCCAATTAAATGAGGATTGAAATCATTAATAGCTTTCGGAATATCTCTTTTAATATCATTACTGAGGGTTAAATCGAGCAATTTTACATCATGTCCCTTACTCATAAGATAAGCTGCGAGATATGCTTCTCCTATAGGTGGGACCATTACATGGACTATCTCCCGACTGCCAGAAAAGATTAATACACGCAAAACACTCACCCTCTCTTTTCTCTTAATTTATAAATTAGATTTCTTTTCAATTAATTTGGTTTCTTTTATTTGAGAAATATCGGTTTCATGTTCATGATCATTTTCGTGCCAGCAGAATGGAAATGACCCGAAAAAATCCCCTGTGATATATTCTGCCGTTACGCGGCATCCGCCGCCACAATATTTAAGATGATGGCAAGATGAACATTTTCCTTTAATCTTCTTTCTATCACGAATATCTTTATAGAGTTGAGAATTTAAAACATCTTCAAAATTATCCTTTAATGCGTTCCCAAGCGTTAACTTTGTAGGATATCCCGCAGGATATATAGTTCCATCTATTCCAATTCCCATCATTGTTCTACAAGCTAAGCAGCCAACACCCCATTCGATTGCCGCCATTTCTTTATCATCTTTGGGTTGTTCCATAAAGGGAACCATATCATAAATTTCATATGCTGGTAGAGTACCTGCTTTACCTCTTCTTATCGTTTCAATAGCATGTTTATACTTAAAATCGTACATTTTTTTATATTCTTCCTGACTAAGTCCAATTTCTCCCCAATATTCAGCAGCTCGATTTTGTTTGACTACACATCTAAAATAGGGTTGGGAACCCCATTTTTCTGATAATTCTTTAAGCTTATCCAATTCATCAATATTTTGTTTCATGATTGTGATTGAAGAACATACAAAAATTCCATATTTCAAACAGAGATCTATAGCTTTTTTCGCATAGCCTAATGAATTAGAGAATCCGCGAATATAATCATTTTTCTTCGGATCTGCACTGTCAAAACTTACAAATACATGGCTAATATTATTTTCCTTACACATCTTAGCGAACTTCTCATCAAATTTCACACCGTTCGTAATAAGAGCATGAATATAGTCTTTTTCTTTACAAAATTTCATGATTTTATCAATATCTTTTCTTAATGTAGGTTCTCCCCCGAACCAAACAAAACATGCATTTCTTCCATGTTTTCTTAATCCAGTTTCAACATTTTCTATGATCTGATACCATTGATCTGCGGATAATTCTGGTCTTGGCACAAGATCATCAGCAGCACAATGAACGCATCTTTGATTGCATTTGTCCGTGAGATACATAGCAAAATGAATATTTCCGGGATGAAATCCTCTTTCTAGTTTTTGCCATGAAACGTTAAGTCGATCCTTAATATCTTTAAGTTCTATATAACGCTCAACATCAATTCCCAAATGTGTCAAATCTTCAACCATTATTGATTTAAATGCTTCAGGAATAATATCAAAAATCCCTAAGACTACATCCGCATCATTAATATAAGCAGCATTTCTTTCAAGGCATCTTTTTTCCGCAGCTTCTATAATCATGGGTTTAACGGAAGGACGAAATCCTTCTGGCATTTTTTCTACTATTCTTGCAAATAATTTTTCTGTTTCTGGTTCCCATTCCATTAAGATCCACCCATTATTTACAATTTTCATGCTCATGATCGTTTTTATGCCAACAAAACGGGAGAGCCGCTAAAAAATCTCCAGTTACGTTTTCAGCATGAACCCTACAACCCCCACCACATAAATCAAGATGATGACAAGTTGAACATTTCCCTTTTATTTTTCTATCTCGAATTTTTTTGAACATTTCGGTTTCCATAATCTCATCCCAACTTTGCTCAAGAATGTTGCCTAAAGTTAATTCAGAGGGATAATCGCAAGGGAATACATCTCCATTGGTATCAATCCCGGAAATTGAGCGGCAGGCTTGACATCCTGTACCCCATTCGATCGCAGTCCTTTCCTCATCATTTAAAGGACACTCCATGAATGGCACCATATCCCATGTATAGAATTTATTAAGAGCCGATGCTTCTCCTTTTCTGATGGCTTCTATAGCATTTTTATATTTAAAATCATAGAATTGTCGATATTCATCCATGCTTAAGCCGATTTCGTCCCAATTTAAATCCGCTGAACGTTGTTTGATCAGGGGTCTGTAAAAGGGAATTACGCCCTTAGAATCAAAATATTTTTGTAAGTCTTCTAATTCATCGAAGTTCTCTTTTTGTGCAGTTACATTAGCAATAGTAAAAAGCCCATATTTTGAAGTCAAATTTAGGGCTTTTTCCGCTGCTTCGTATGCTTTTGGATGCCCTCTAATTTTCGCAGCCCGTTTAGGATCTGTACTATCATAACTAATAAAAACATGGCTCATCTTAAAATCTGCGCATAATTTCGCCAGTTTTTCATTAAATAAAATTCCGTTTGTTGCTAGTGCTTGGTAATAGCCCTTTTCACCGCAATATTTTATTAAATCTTTAAGATCTTTACGTATAGTAGGTTCTCCTCCAAACCATATATAACAACCTCGACGCCCGCGTTTTCGTAAGCTTTGTTCAAGATCCTCAATAATTTCAATCCAAGTTTCCGTGGGAAATTCTGGACGTTTCTCCATGACTGCGGCAGCACAATGAAGACAATTTTGGTTGCATCGATCTGTGAGATATATAGTGAAATGATATACTCCTGGTAAAAATGCCCCACTAATTTCTTCCCAAGTACGAGTATAATTTTTCCTAATTTCAGACAATTTGATATATCGTTGTGTATCAATTCCTAATTTGTTTAAATCATTTGCCACCGTGGGTTTGAATGCTTCGGGAGTAATCTCAAATAAAGAAGATAGTAAATCATCTTTACTTATATAACCGGAATTTCTAAGCCTTGCTGTCTTTTCAGCAGCTTCTCGCCACATTGGTTTTATAGACTTGCGAAACATTTCAGGTGTCAGTGCCATAATTTTATTAAACAATTCATTTATTTCATTACTCCATTCCATATTATTCACCATATTCCTATTTTTCGAAATTATTTAGAATTTTAATATCCTTTAGTTTGACTCTAAATTTCTTTTTAAAATCAAAGGATAGATATATTTTTTTCATGTTATTCCCCTCTTCTTGGAAAAAAAGGTATAAAGTATCTGAAAAATTTATTTCGGTAGGGGAATAATGATCTTTCAAACGCAAAAACGAAAGTACTTTAAAAAGAGAATAATTATAAAAACCCCGCAAAAAGTAATAAAGGTTAAAAGACAAAATTTTGAATTTTTTATTTTTTATAATAATTATTTTATCCATCCATTTACGCAAATAATTCTTAAAATTATATTGCCTCTTTTTTCCAAATACGAGATGTGAAAAATTCATTTTTTTTTTTGACTGATCCTCTGATCCAATGATAATTCCGGGATTTTGAGGTAGAATTCGGAAGTCATTATCGTCTTTAGAAGAGTCATTGTCAATTAAAGTTAAAGTTAAAGACTCACTATTCAGGCGTATATTTTTAAGATAATGGTAAAAACTGGAATCGATATAAGCAATTAGATTGGAAATAATATAAATATCAATAAGCTGACCAATGGTTAACCTGATTATTCGATATTTTTCCGGTAAAAAGTTTAAAACGTTAATAGGGGGTATAAAAGGAATAAAAAATGATTTTCCAGAGGAGAAATATTTATCTAATAAAGAAATTAAAACGGGAATATCACTTAAAAACACATATATTAATGAAACTAAGAAAAATGATGTAATAAAGATCAAAATCAAAATAATTTTCAATTTATTAAGTTTGCTACATTTATCCATGTGTTAAATGCTCCGTTCCAATAATATTTACAGAAATTGTGTTTTTAGGTATTGATTTTACTAATATTTAAATTATTAATTTGATGATTAAATAACTATTTAGTATTATTACTTTTTGAATTTTTTCATCTTTATTTGTCTTCTTTGTATATATAATTTTAATAAAATGAAATAATCAATAAAAAGTGTAAGAATAAAACAAAATAAATGTTATATTAATTATGAAATGGAATCTTAATTTGCTTTCGATTGTTATATGTAAGGTGACTACTTAGTTTTGCGGGTTTTACTTATATGTCCAAGATATCCAGAGTTCTACAATCATGGACCTCAGGATAGCCTTATGTTTTCCCCATTAGGATTGGAATATATAGCAGCCTATATTAAGGATATAGCTGATGTCCGTATCCTCGACAATCGAATAAAAACTGTAAATTTTGGGGCAATTGAAAAAACAATTGAAGAATTTCAACCACACTACACAGGGATTAGTTGCAATTTTACAGCTCAAATTAATATTGCTCAAAGGATCGCGGGTATAGCTAAGAAGCATGGCTCTCAAACCATTCTTGGTGGGTGGCACCCTACGCTGGTACCGAACGACACGCTTAATTATCCCTCTGTTGATATTGTAATCAGAGGTGAGGGAGAATTGACCTTTCGAGAGTTGATCCAAAACAATAATCCTACTGGGATACCCGGTTTATCGTACAAGCGGAATCAAAAGCAGATTCACAATCCAGACCGCGAATTAATGGATTTAAAGCATATTCGTTTTCCTGATCGTTGCCTTCGGTCAGCAGCAGCACAAAAAACGTATAAATACTTTGGATTTTCTGTTGAATGCATTGAAACCACTCGTGGTTGTCCATATTCTTGCAATTTTTGCTGCATCCATCATTTTTATAGACATACATATCGTAAACGTAGAATTGAGCATGTCATGGAAGAGATATACTCGAAGGAGATACGTAATCGAGCCAGTCATATTTTCATCATTGACGATAATTTTGTAGTCGATCAGAATTTCGTTGTAGATTTATGCCATTCCATCCTTCAAGCCGGAATTAGAAAATATTTCATGGCGCAAGCTCGTGTTGATATGGTTGTCCATCATCCCGATGTTTTCAAAAAGATGGCAGATGCTGGATTTGTCTACCTTTTTCTGGGATTGGAAAGCTTTTCCGATCGGATTTTGAAAAAACTCAATAAACGTCTTAAATTCCAAGAAATTAAATCCGCAATGAAGATACTACACGATTACGGTTTTATAATCCAGGGAAATATCATTATAGGTGCAGACCTCGAAGATACAAAAAAGGATCTAGAATCTCTCGTCGATATCGCTAAAAATCTGGACATAGATATCGCTTCGTTTTCTTTGCTAACTCCTCTTCCTGGAACAAAACTGATGGAACAAATGATGAAAGAAAACCTGTTAATTTCCAAAGATTGGCGTGATTTTAACTTGTCGATTCCTGTTATCAAATATCCATATTTATCATCCGAAGACTTGCTTTATTATTTAGCCAAGGCTTACAAAGAAACAATGACCTTTAAAAGAGCCCGATCAGGAGTTACAAGACTAATTAAAAGACGAGGGGTAAAATTTCACATTTCACGAATGGGCCCCCTCGAACTTATAAAGGTGACCGCTGAGATTATGAGAGATCTCTGCCATTAACCTTCATATAAGCAAATAAGAAATAATTTATTAAAGAAATTCAAAATCCTTTTTAGTTTGAGTAAATTTCATCTTCATTTTCCCTTAATCGGGAATTTTTAACCACTTGTAAAGAACATGGGTGCAACTGTTAAAAAGAATAGCATATTTATATGTCGAATCGAAGCTTCAGAAAAATGTTTTGTGTCATAATTTATTACATTATAAAAAAATGATATTTTAGATCGTTTAAAAGCTTCGACAACCTCTAAAAAAGAATTATATTTTAATTTTATTCCGAAGTTCTTTGGAGATTCATGGGCAGGAGAACCAGGGAAAATATGATAAGGTTCACTCATAATAGTAATTGGTTTGAGATTAGATCTCCCATATTTTAAAAGACATTTAGTTGCAAAGGTAAAATCTTTAAGTACATCAGAATGTGTTTGGAAAGGAAAACCAATTGTTAACCAAATTCTTAATTTCGTTCTGAATAAATTGGCATTTTTTATTAAATCATTAATTTGACTTTTAGGGAATTTAAAAGTCGGATCACATATTTTAGCTATTTGCTGATGAACTTTAGATGATAAGGTTCGAGGAGAAATACTAATTGATGAATAACTGGGATTAAAAGTTTTACGGAAGAGTTTCCACATTTCTTTAGGATATGGAAGCCGATAAATTTCTAAATCTGCGCTAATCTCAAACTTTTCTTTTTGAATCAACCCGAATAATGTTTTCCAATATTTTAAATTAGCAGGATAAGTACCATGTCCAAAAAAGAAACTTTGAACTTTAAATTTTTCGATTATATTACTGATATCTTCAACTACCTTCTTTGGACTTCTGAAAATGACCCTATTTCGATTACATAAAATTCGCTGAGCACGCTGACCTCCTCCACAATAAGGGCAATTGAATGGACAACCTCTTGCAATAGAAAGATTATAAGAGATTCCCATAATTTTCCGGCTATATTCAAAATATTGTTTCGCATTTTGTAAGAGTGACACATTGGTAAATGTTAAATTATCCAATGTTTTTGCTGTATAGGAAAGCGAATTAACTTTTAGATGGTTTAAGGAATCTCGATAAGACAAATTGGGCACAGAATCTAATGATTGATGATGATTCATCTCTTCAACATATTTTAAAAGTGGAACTTCGCCTTCTCCTCGAATTACACCATCAATTTCTTTATAATATTTTAAAATTTGATCATGGTAATATGAAGCGCTAAAACCTCCAAGAATCACTTTGACATTAGGTTTTACTTTTTTTATAATTCTAGCAACTTCAATAGCTCCATGAGAATTATGAATCCAATGTAAATCAATCGCGCATATCTTAAAATTGATTTTTTTAATATAATTCGTTAAATTCCAACTACGATTGAGATATTGCTCTAAAGGATAATTTAAAATTCTAACTCCAAACCCTTCTTTCTCAAGGAAATCGGCAATAGCAAAAACACCCATTGGAATGAAAATATAAGCACCTCGTTTAAATTTTTCATTTTTGCTATAAGGTTTTAACGATCTAGGTGGATGAATAAACAATACATCGTAGTTTTTCAAACTGAGTACCAGAAATTTTAATTAAAAATAAGGGTTATTTTAAATAAGGTTTAAAATATAAAAATCTTAATCATTATAATTCAATTTAAGTTTTTCATTTAACAAATAAGTTAAGAAATCCAAATTGCATAAAATTTAAATATATTAGAAACAAAAGTTTAAATCATCAATCTGTAATCAATTATTAAAAAAAATAATATAGCAGCACTATATGTTAGATATATTTTTTAAAGTAGTATTCCCATTGGTTCTACTTGGATTTATTATAATCATTTTCATTAGCGGGCTCTCTAATAAAAATCCAAAACACACAATCATGAGTTTTGATGAATTCGTAAAAGATTGGCTTAAAGATCATGGACAAGCTCATAAAGTAGAGGAACAATTTGCAAAAATGAAAAAGGATCCTAGCGGAGCACTTTATATGCCCTTGACTTATAAAGGGGCGAAAATCTTTATAAAGTGGGGTTTAACTCCAAATAAGGTATCTTATTTAAATCTAATTTTATCATTTCTCATATTTTACGGTGTAATTATGGCGGGTGAAGGTCATCATCTTGATTTACGTTATCAACAACCTTACTATGGCATATGGTTTTTAGCTCTCGGTTTTCTGGTATTGTTTACTGGAATTATCGATGGAATTGATGGGGCAATAGCCAGGTTATTGGATATAAAGTCAAAAAGTGGTGCTTGGTTAGATAACGTGATTGATAGGATCAGTGATGTATTATTATTGATATGTTTAATTCCCGGAAGCTTCTTAGTTATTACTAATTATGGACTTGATTTTACATGGATAGTTTGGATAAATATTTTCTTAATCTTTATTTATGAATATATGAGAGCCCGACACGAGGGCTTAGGTTTACTTGAAACAAAGCCTTATGCAGGTGAGAGAGTAACGAGGATCCTAATAATTGGTACTTGTTTTTTAATTTATGGTATTTCGAGTTTTATGATCGTGATAACTGATTGGATCAATCCTTCTGCAACAGTAATCTGGACTGTTTCGCATTATACCACAACTACTTGGTGTATGTTGATTTTCCAAGTAATTTTATTAGGTATTATGACTGTTTCATCAATCCAATTAGCCAGATATAGTTTTAAACAACTAAAGAAAATGGATGATAAAAGCAAAAAATGATTCAGTTTTTAAAAGAAGTGTCCCTTCGAAAATTTATATAATAAACAAGTAAAACGAGAATAATAATAAAAAGGAGGTTTTGCAGGATTAATATCAAGGGTATTTTTTACGGAATTATATTGGTAATATTTTTTATTCTCTTACACTTAAATTTTCCGCCCTATTGGTCTTCCGGAACAAAAATGGCAATTGATAATTTTTTTGCTGATCCTAAAACTTACTGGTGGTTTATATTTCCATTTATTGGTCTAATGATTTTGATGGGTTTAGTTATATATTATGGGATATATTTCTTAGCATCGTTTGGCAGCGGAATCCGATTCAAAATGCCTTATTATGCAGATATAAGCATATTAATTGCATCTAAAAATGAAAGAGTATTATTAGAGAGAACTTTAAATTCAATTGTCGAATCGAATTACCCTATGGAAAAAATTCAAGTTATAATAATAACAAGCGGATCAACAAAAGATGATACAAATGAATTTTGCAAAAATTTCGCAAGAGAACATAATACGTTAGATATAGAAGTTTTATCTGAGAATCTTCCTAAAAAAGGAAAGCCTCCTGCCTTAAATTATGGTTTAAAATACGTAAAAAATGATATTATAGTCCTTTATGATTCAGGCTGTATTTTAGAACCAGATACATTAAAAAATTTAATAGCACCATTTCAGGAAGAGAAAATTCATGCCGTTATTGGCCCGGTATTAGTCAAGAATTGGAAGGATAATAATTTAACCAGAGGAATTTTTTTTGATTACGCGTATCTTTCTGGTGGTGGTCAGCTTTTTGAAAATAAAAATAGATTAGGTGCATCCGCTTATTCATTTGGAAGAAATTTTGCAGTTTCTACGAAATATATTCGGAAATATGGAGGTTTTAATGAAGATTCAATGACCGAGGATCTCTATCTCTCTGTGCTTTTAAATTTAGATGGAGTTAAAATTTATTTTTCTCCAAGAGCGAGGGTTTATGAATATGTCCCAAACAAATGGGAAATTTTAGTAAAACAACGCACACGCTGGATGGCTGGATATACTTTTGATATGCCGCAATTAATGGCGATGAAAGGTGAAAAAAGAAATGGGAAATCAATAATTATTTCAAGAAATTTAACGATGACCGTAATAGGAAATATGGATTCGTGGATCCCTATCATAATTGGATTTGCTATATTTTATTTTATAATAGGTGAATACTATTTACTAACTTGGACACTATTCTGTTTATTCTTTCAATTTGGCTTTTTATTCAATGCTGTACGTAAATACGGGGATGGTCATTATAGTATTTTATTATTTTTCTTGATAAGTGGCTATATCCATCTTTTTATGTTTATGCGTCAGTTTAGTCTTCCTAAAGAAATAAGTTGGGAAAAGACTCCGATGATCTTAGAAAAACAAGAAGCAGAAATAAAAGCATTATCTAATAATTAATTATTATAAATAACATAAGCATATTTTTATTCCTTAATTTTTAATTATTATTTAAATTAATGTCCTTCAAATCTTCCGATAAAGTAAAGGTAACATATTGAAACCCATTGATGTTTTATTTTTACATCCTCCTAGGATTTTTACTAAAGATTATCATGAAGTGAGAAGTGCTTTTGCTATGTTGCCAGTGGGACTTGTTGCATTGGCACACTACCTCAAACAACATGGCTATTCAACCCATATTTTGAATATTCCTATGGAAATACATTTTAATAAAAATTTCCGATTGTCAAGATATTTAAGAAATATTGATGTCAAAATTTGCGCTATTGATTTACATTGGATTCTAAATGCGTATGGTGCCATTCAAACCGCAAAAATTGTCAAAAATTTTAATCCAAATATCAAAATAGTTATTGGTGGATTTAGCGCTACTTATTTCCATGAAGATGTGATTAAATATCCTTCAATAGATGTTGTTGTATGTGGAGAGGGGGAAATTCCACTCTTACAGCTAGTAAGTCATTTTCTAAACGGAAGTCCTCAAATGAGAGAGATCCCAAATATTACCTATAAAAAGAACGGGACAATATATCAAACCCCAATGACATATATTGCAGAAAATCTTAATTTCTTAAGTTTTAGTCACTTTGAATTAATGGAAAATTGGAAAAATTATACAAAAATGATACCTTCTGTCAGTATTATGATGGGACGTTCTTGCCCGTTTAAATGTGGGTATTGCGGAGGTGGAAAAGATGCTTATTATCAGTTGCATAAAAGGAGCAATGTGATTCTGAGGGATCCAAAATTGATTGTTGAGGATATCCATCACGTGAAAAATCTCTATCCTAAATTAAAAGTCATCGATTTAACCCACGGATATTATCCAAATACACACCAATTTTGGATGAATTTATTACAATTAATTAAAAAAGAAAATTTTGATCTGGGAGCAATATTCGAAGTATGGGATTTACCAGTAAAAGATTCTTTTTTACAAAGAGCAGTTACAACTTTCAATGTTGAAAGGTCGTTTTTAAATTTTTCCGTGCATTCTTTTTCAGAACGAGTAAGAAAAGTCTTTGTAACGCTTGGAGATCCAAAATTTAGCTTTTTAAATAATGATGTATACAATTTAATTAAAAAATGTAGGAAACTATACCTTCCCCTAGTTTTATGGATAACCGTAGGCAATCCGTATGAAACGGTTAAAGATGTAATGACAAATTTCAAACACATTCTAAAAATTACCAATGAGTATATACTCAGATATAAACAAGCAATTCTATTTATCAATACAGCTATTTTAATAAGTCCAAGTAGTCCCGCATTTTCAAATGAAAGGAAATTTGGAGTGGATATTAAAGTCAAAAGTTTCCAAGATTTTTATATCTTATTTAGAGATCTTCGATATTCAAAAAGTTTTTTAGATGATCCCGTTACCTATAATACAATCTATTTATCTCGAAGAATAATTAAAATCTTGAATAATATCTTTCAAGGTATTAGTTTAATTCCTGGACTCCTTTCCCTCATTAACCTTAAAACCTATATAAATAAAAAATTCAAAAATTAAAAAAAAAAGATGAATAGAAATATTTTTCCTTTAATTTTGATTAATATTTAACCTCGAGTGTAAAATATTGTCTTGAAATTATCAGTTTAGCAAACTCCAGTTTAATATTTAATCAATTTGTTTTATATCTTTTTTAGTAAGAACCCTACCATATTTCCAGCGCGAAAGTGCTTCAATTGGATAATTATTTAAATTTAATTTGCGAATAACAAAATTAAATAAGCAGATGAAAAAGATTGCAAAAATCACGCTTATAATGAATCCTATTAAGTTTATATTAAGAATGGTCATATAGGTAAAAATAAATAAACATCCAAGTATACCGTTAGTAATTAAAATATAATGAATAAGATCAGTCATTTTATTAGAATTGATTATATGTCGCTTTATTATCCCCTCAATCCCGAACTCAAAGTTAATAAAAATACTAAAAAAGGCAATAATCATTAGAATTTCCGAGACTTGAGAAATTAAGTTTGGAATGTGAAAATAAATAGACATTGGAAAAGAGTTAGCAAAATATGCACAATATCGCTCCTTATAGAGGGAGTGTTGATAGAAAAAGAAGTTTATTAATGCAAAATCAATTGCTAGAGCACAAACTGGTGCTGTTTTTGCAGGATTTGAATCAAGTACGTGAAGTATAAAAATAAATGCATAAATGGAAAAAATTGCCATACAAAGATTTAATACTATAAACGATACAAACACAATTGAAATAAAAATATGTAGGATTAATGATACGTTAGGTCGAGATGGTGGATATGAGGGTGGGATATTTAAGGGATGATAATAAATTTCGAATAGCCAAACAAATTCAAGAAAGATAATCACAATTGTCAAGATTGTAAAAAACTGAACCTGTATACTAAAAACGATCCAACGTTTTATTTTTTCATTCATTTTCTCAATTTTTATTATTTAACTGGTTAGATACTATAAATAATTAAAAACATTGCTATAAAAATGATAGCAGTCCTATTATATAAATTGCTAAGAGAATGATTTAGCTAATAATTCCAAGAGTCCCGATAGTTACAAGTAATCCAATTGATCCTAATACTATTCCTATAGTTTGGAAAATACATATTTTTTTCTTCTATTGGTTTCTCTCAAATAGACTTGTTTAATAAAAATTAATTATTTTATTATTTAAACTTTTATTTCCTCTTAATTAACTGTTATAAAAAGGTTTGAAATATACATTTAATTTTCTATCTCTTTTCAAATGCAGTAAATTGACTTATAACTTCAACAGGAGAACCAGTAGCTATAAAGAGTAGTGGAATATTTTTAAATAATTTTTATTGATTAACACTGAAGATGACAATTATGGAAAATTAGAGTGGATGAATACTTTTTGTATTCGGATTTACAGTATTTTTTCTTTAAATTGGTTAATCTCTTTCATTAAATTAGATTCTACTCTTTCTAATCTATAAATTTAATTTTTTATGTTTTTATGCCACCATTATTTTTCAAAATGATTAGCGGAGAAAATATTTCTAAGTAATAAGAAAAAAGTTGAAGAAGTAATAACAATTTAATCTGTTAAGAAAAAAATGTTTATTTTTTCCAAAAAAGTTAACTACACCTTTATTGAGAGTAAAGTTTTAATTCTTAAAATTTAGAATTATTAATATTGAACTTTAAAAATAATAAAATAGTTAATAAGGGAGGTAATTATTTTGGATCTCAAATTTGTGATGCATGAATATTTGCCTGAAGAATTAAACACAAAGTATTTTGATTTTAAACCGCGAGATCACCATAATAAAGATTTTTGTAGAGATTTATTAGAGCAAATAAAATTATCTTATAATAATTGTAGCTATTATAAAGAAAAGTTGTGTAAAAGATTCAATTTTACCATTCCTAATGAATTGTCCATTGATGATCTTGAGGCAATTCCCTTTATTCCAACTAATATTTATAAAAAATCAGAAAATCGAACTTTACAATTATTAAAATCCCCTCTTGAAGATATAGCACTCTTTTCATGTTCATCTTCTACAACTGGAGATCCTTCGATAGTAGCTCGAACTTTAGAAGATTTTGACCAGCTACAATATAATTCAATTAAAGTTTTTTCAGAGTTTTTTAGATGGAAAGAAAATAAACCAGGTCTTAAAAAAAGTCTTGCTTTTAATTTTGCTCCTGATCGTGGTTTGATGTCGATTATTGCACGAAAAAATACAAAAGGTTTTCAATATGTTAAGAAAACTCGTTATTTTACTGCATGCATGAATAAACCCTGGGAATATTATGCATATGTGGAATATCTTATAAAATTTAAACCCTTAAAAACTATCTGGGCACTACTTTCAACTCTTTCGGTAAAAGGAGGGTTTATTTTAGACGCAAGTAGAATGTTGAAAATGATTAGAACAATTTTAAAAACAGGATATTGGAAAGAAGTAGATGTAGGTAAAATCATATTTGGTGGAAGTCCTCTTTTAATGAATAATTTATTTAAGAAGCGATTATTAGAAGAAAAGATATTTTATGATCTAGATGGAATTTCTTTTGTTGGTTGTGGTGGAGGGGGATGGGAGGGAATAAAAGGCGAGGCAAAGATGGATGCCGTAAAAAAAATTGATTTCATTGAAAATTATGAAAGAGTCTTCAATATTAAACCAAAAGATATTGCAGATATTTACGCATTTACAGAGTCACCAATTTTATTCGGTGGACATTGGTCAGAAAATTACCAAGATTTTTTATTACATTGTCCTGATACAGCTCGACTAATTGTAAGAGATCTGAATAAATTAAAACCTGTCAGTTCGGGCGGAGAAGGTTTATTAGAAGTAATTACTCCATATGGTGTTAACGGTTCAATAAATCAAGCAGTACTGGTTGATGATATTGTCGAATTAATATCAGAAGATAAGTGTCCAGAGTGTGGTTATCAAGGAGCTACTTTTCGAATATTAGGACGATTAAGCAATGTGCAAGGGAAAAGCTGTTCTTCTTTAATTAATTGGGTTTATTAAATGGTGATCTTCTTATCTAATATCATCGATAATTATACAAGAAATATAGCCATAATTATAAAGCCTATTATTAGAAGTATTATGTTCCCAATAATTCCAAAGATCGCAAAGATGCTTCCAACCTTTTCAACAGCATTATCTGACTCCAAATTTACGGCTTTCTTACCATTTAATCTAGCAAGGATTCCAAGAATTAATCCTACGATATTAATTACAATGTTTATTATCACCCCCATAATAAAAAGCGGCAATGGCATACCCAAAACATAAAAAAATCGAAGTGAGCCCCCAATCTCCAACGTCACCGCTGCCATAGCAATAGATATTATTGAAAAGGCTAAACATTTTTTTGAATGTGGTCCGGGTCTTCCTTTTTCAAAAAACGTATGCGATGTAGTTGCAGAATAGGTATATACGGGTGTTTGTTGTACACTCACAGCTTCAGATGGGGATTGAATCCTATTTCCACAGTATTGACAAAACTTTTGGTTTGAGTCTATTATTTCTTTTCCACAATTTGAGCAAAACATGATTTTCCTTCCTTTAAGAGCTATTCTATATAATCTAATAAGGTTCTATTTACTAATATTAAATAAGACAATTTAAACTTTTATTATCCTTCATTTCTTTTTTAACAAATAAATCATAGAGTAAATTACTATACTGGAAATTATACAAATTTTATATAATTTGTAAAAGAATTCAATTTTTTTAATCAATCGAATCATTAAATAGCCAAAAAGGAAGATTAAAAGAGTGGACAAAGAGAAACAGAAAATATAATTAAAATTCATGAGATTACAAATAAATAATAAGAATAATAAAACTATAGGATATATTATTAACTGAGAATAATTCAAAATTGAATTTCTACTAAATACTGGTTCTGGTTTAAAACCTAGGTTCATTTGATGAACAAAGATTAATTCTGTATATGATTTCCCGTATTGTAAATATTTTTTAATGTTTTGAATGGGAGTTCTGTTAGCATAATGAATAATTGTACCCTTTGGTACATAAATCAGATTGAATCCCTTTTTCAATAACCTCCATGAAAAATCTAAGTCTTCAATTCTATAATCTAAAAAGCCACCAGTTAAAGTCAATAAATTTTTTTTAAAAATTATATTACTAAAATTGAGAAAATTAATGGAAGATTCTTTAGTTATAATAGTTTCATTTTTCATACATAACGGATTTAATTTCATTTCTGCTTTGTCGGAATATATAACATTTCCTCCAACAGCATCATAATTTTCCAAATATGGGACTAAATCTTTTAACCAATTTTTTGAGACTAAGCAATCAGAATCAGTTAGGGCAATAATATCATGTTTTGCTTGTTTAATCCCTATATTTCTAGCTTGTGCAGAACCAACTGATTTTTTTAATAAGATAGATTTAATCGCAAATTGTTGCAATAGGTCTGTCGTATTGTCTGTTGAAGAATCATCAACTATTATTATTTCATAATTTGGATAATTTAAATCTGAAAGATTTTTAATTAAACTAGGCAAAAATTTGCCTCTATTCTTTATAGGAATAACAATAGACACTGGCTTTAAGGATGGAATCATCATTACTTCTAAATATAAAATTAAATATTTTAAATCCTTTTGAATCTTAATATTCTGGTTAAAGAAATTCACATAAAAAATGCTTAGTACAAAAAACAAAATATTAAGAAATTTAGGAGTTAGTTATTTAAATAGAATTCTAAAAGTAACAGATGGCCCTGTATTTGTCAGCGTATTTTTTACAAGAAAATGTAATTTTAATTGTTATTATTGTGCAGCCTCAAAAAATCAAAATAAATCGGATATTTCCTTAAAACAGTGGAAAAACATCATAAATCAATTATATAATCATGGGTGTAGATTTATAACTATCTACGGTGGAGAGCCAACACTACGATCGGATCTTGGAGAATTATTAAAGCATTGTATAGAGTTAAACATCTTCACACACGTTGTAACCAACGGTTCTCTTTTAAATGAAGATTTACTTGAGAAATTTACTTCATATGGTTATTTTCTTTTGGGCGTAGGTATTGATAGTTATTCAGATGCCAAATTCAGTCCAAAAAAATATCGACCAGAATTAATAAGATTACTTTCAAATATGAAAAAAAAATATCCTGATAACATCGATTATTGTATCCATGTTTTAACCAATAACCAAAATATAATGGAACTTATACAAAACATAAGTATAATAAATAATAAATTAGATTGTCGTTTCTCGATAGATCCTGTACATTCTTCTCTGAGTTTGGAAGAAAAATATCAATTTAGAAGTTTTTGCCCAGAATTATTATTAAATAAGAGAGTTATGAAGAAATTAGGAGAAGTAATTCGAAATTTAAAAAGACATGGTATCAAAATCTGGTCACCTAATATTTACTATTATTATATGAATAAATGGTATCAAAAAAAATATTTTTGGAAGTGTGATGCAGGTGATTTATATTATGCAATTGACAATGATGGAACTGTAATGCTATGTGAAGATGTTAATACAAATTTACCATTTAATGATTTTATCAAAATGCCCCATAAAAAAAGAGTAAAACATATCAAAAATTTTAAATTTGAATATTGCGATTGTTTTAAACCATGTTATTGGAATCCTTCAAGTTTCGTGAGGCATCCAATTAGAACCTTCTTATCAAATTTTAGATTCAAATAAACTCATTTAATTGAAAATTGCCATTCATTTTAGTAAATCAATCAAAAGTTTTCTATATTGAAAATAAAATTAGAGGAACACCTCTGGTATTTATTCATGGATGGTTAGGAAGCTCATTCGAATGGATTCATCAATTTTGCTATTTTAATTCCAAAGAGCATATTATTATGTTAGACTTACCAGGTTATGGAAAATCTGATAAACCAAAAATAAAATATTCTGTTGAATTTTTTACAAACCATATATTAGATTTTCTTAAATTACTTAAATATAATGAGATTATTCTTATCGGGCATTCTCTGGGAGGATTGATAGCTCAAAACATAATTCTTCAAAACCAAATTTCAGTAAAAAAACTCATTTTAATAAGTACTCCAACCTCATTTATTCAATCAAAAAAAGAAAAAATAAGGTTATTATTTTTTACTCTCATTTTTAAATTAATATATAAGATTATCTTGAAAATGATTATCAGAAGAATTCTTTCAATAGAAAGAGAAAATAGAGACTTTAGAAAACTTTATAATAATTCATTGAAAATACCCAAATCAATTGTATTAAGTACGTTTAAAACAATGACATCTAAATTTTGTTTGAATAAAGACTTAATCAAGATATTTCCACCAACCCTTATTATTTATGGTGATAAAGATCCGATTATCAATAAATCGCAAACTAATGAAATGGATAATTTAATTCCTAGTTCAGAGATCGCTGTTATTAAGAATTGTACACATAGAGTAATGGTCGAGAACCATATAAAAATTAACAAACTGATTGAGAATTTCATTACGAAATAGAATAGTATTTTTTATTTACTTCTTCTTTTTCTGAATCAGTTAATTGCCGCACAACCTTTGCAGGAGAACCAATTGCAATAGAATAAGGGGGAATATCTTCTGTTACAACGGAGCTTGCTCCAATTATCGATCCTTTACCAATAGTAACGCCAGGTAATATGATTGAGAATGCTCCTATTCTCGCATTTTCACATATCTTAATCGGGGCAAAACTGAAACTTGCATGTTTTATATTCATAACGTTATGGGTTAATAATTGTACTCCAATCCCGCAACCACTACCGTCCTCAAATTCAATTAATTCGGGTAAAAGTGGGTCTGGTATTGACCTCGAAGAAATATGGCAATTCTTCCCTATTTTCATTCCGATAAATCGAAATAGAGCATTCCTAGCTCTAGGCCACCCAATTAGATATGTAATTATAAGAGAGAATAAATGATTAAAAGCACCCTTTACAAACCACGAAATAGAGAATCCTTGGCTTCGAAGATACTTTGCTATAATCAAAATTGGTATAGGAGTGAAAATATGTTCATTAGTCTCTATATTAATATATGTTATTTTTCCTTTAAGTTCAATTTCAAATTTAGGTCTTTTATGTTTCCAAATTTTTCGGGCTTTAATCAAATCTTTAAGAAAAATATAGAAATCAATATTTACTAAAAATAGAATTAAACCAAATACAAAAATAAAAGGTAAAAAAAGAAAAAATAGCATTAATCTCGTATTTAGTGAAAGATTTTCGTTAAATAAAATGCTAATATAAGTGTACAGCAATCCTATTAAAATTACTATTACAAATCCTAGAATACTAGAAATATAAATTATCGACCCTGCTAACTGCATTGATTTTGCTAAGTTATATCCTAAGATAAATAAAAATAATAAAATAACAAAAGAAACCAAAAGAGCTCCATAGAAATACATGCTATATTCATAGAAAATAATACTTGACCAATATGTAAAATAATTATAAATTGTGTCTATATAAAGATTTGAATAAAATATGCGGCTAAATACAAATATAATCATAAAAATAGTTTGAAAGATAAATAAAATAGATAAAACTAGAAATCTTTTTTTCATTTTTACAATTCAAATTCCAAACCTTTATGAAATAATAAAAAAACATCTTTTAATAATAAATACTTTTTTTATGTTGATATAAATTAAATATAAGACCAAAAATCATTCTATTTATAGGAAAAAGAATGAAATTAATTAGCCCGAAAAATAAACCTAAAATTTCAGTTGTTATTCCAGTTTATAATGAGGAAAATTATATACAAGAAACACTAATAGCTGTAAAAAAGCAAGTTTGTGATTTCCCATATGAGGTTATTGTGGTTGATGGCCAAAGCTCCGATAATACCGTTTCTATTGCTAATAAGTATGCTAAGGTATATATATCGCCTCAAAAAGGTAGAGTTTTTCAATTAAATTACGGTGCTTTAAAATCGATTGGAGATTTAATTCTTTTTTTGGATGGAGATACAATCATAAAGCCGTATTTCTTACAAACACTTTATAAAAAGTTTAAAAAAAATAAAAATCTTTTTGCGTGTGCCGCTCGATTTAAATACTATGATGGAAAAATTCTTTCATTTAAAATTGGTTCGATATCCTGTACTATTACACAATATTTTTTTATAAATTTTTTGATGCATTCTTGGTATTTTTTTAAAACTTTATTCGGATATCCTGAACTTTGCGGATGTAATACTATTGTTAGGAGAAAGATATACTTTAAAGTTGGTGGGTTCAAAGAACCCCCAAGTGGATTAGGAGCCGATAAAGTTTTTTCCGATTCCTTAATATATTTAATTCGAAAAATAAAAAAAGGTAAAATCAAGACTCTTAATTTAATATCTGTATTGACTAGTGGAAGAAATTTATCCGTTAAACGCAGTGCTAAACGCATTTGGCAATATTTTTCTATGAAAGATATTTACTATGAATTAGCAAAGAAATTGGATGATTAAATAAGAATCATTTCTAATAATCAGTAATAATTATTATCCATTCAAATTTTGCTATGGATCCAGGCTATAATTTCTTTTACTTTCTCTGGATCTTGAAATGAATGCCCCGCATCAATCAATAAATATCTATCCTTACTAAGGTTATATTTTTCTATAATATGTTTGGCACTTTTTTCGAAAGGTACATATTCGTCTTCCGTACCATGGATAAGATAGACTTTTTTTATTAATTCATCAGTTAAATGATATTTAGGCATAAGAAGTGTCTTTCCTCCTGAAACAATGTTAATAAATTGTTTAAACCACCACGGTGAACTAATTGGTTTTTTTAATTTGTTTAAAATCCGTTTTCCGATGGCGAATAATGATTTATCTTGTTCTTCTTTGTTATATACCTTATCGGCAACCATGAAATCTTCAATCGAATATAATGAAGATATAGCAAAGACTAGATCCAGTCTAGGATCTTGAATACCAAGTGTTAAAGATGCCACTGCTCCTAAACTATGACCGATTAGAATAACTCGGTCAGGACCTTTCCCTCTTTCTTTCATTTTACTTATAGCAGCATCAATGGCAAATTCAATATCTCGAATTTGATTTTCAAGATCAAATAGAAGACCTTTACTTTTACCTTGTCCCCTCAAATCATATGAAAATGTGGAATAGCCATACAGGTCTTCGAGTGGTTCACACCATTTTTCTGCATCAACAGTATTTCCTCCCGCACCAGGAGACCATATAACTAAAGTCCTTCCGCATCCTGCCATACGACCATGTAAGATTGTGCCGTCTTTAGTTTTAAAGAACATGTCAAATTCACCTAAATTAATTTATTCTTTTAATAATTGAAATGACAAATTTACTGAAGAGTCATATTTATGATTTAATACATCTTCTTATAATAATCTACTCCCCTCTTATTCTATTATTAAATTCATATTCAACTCTTATATACTAATAATTTAGACTTATTAAAGAAGATCGTATTAGACTGCTCATAAAATTTAATAAAAATGAATTAGTTTATACCATATCTTAATGCTCATACTTATATAATGAAAGTTGCTCTAACTTTTGATATTGAAAGTGATAATCCTAACTTTTTAGATACATACTTTGGAGTGAAAGTTGGATTATTGAAAATCTTGAAAATCTTAGATACTTTTAAAATTAAAGGGACTTTTTTTTGTACAGGGAGGGTTGCTGAGCAGTTACCAGAGTCTATAAGATTAATTGAGTGCAGAGGACACGAAATTGCTTGTCATGGCTTAAATCATGAACGACTTACAAACCTCACTTATCAAACATGTTATGAAACTATTCAACAAAGTAAGAGATTAATAGAAAGAATATGTCAAAAATCGGAAATTACTGGGTTTCGGGCTCCCTATTTAAGACCTCCAAAATATTTATTCAAAATATTGAATAATTTAGGTTTTAAATATGATTCATCGATTAAATCTGCTAAACAGTTAAAAAATTATCATATAAATAATTATCAAATCCAAGAATTTCATCCATCTGAATATAGTATTTTTTTTAGGGTCCCTTTAAGTTATTACTTGTTGCGAAAAAAAATTTTTAAAGAAAACCTAGTAATCTTATATTTTCATCCATGGGAAGCAGTAAATATGAAAAATTTAGTTTTGAATCAAACTAATGTTTTTAGTTTTCTTAAAAATGTACAATTCAGACCTGATCGTTGGGTAAATACTGGAAATAAATTTACTGCTAGAATAATTAATTTTATAAGAGAAGCAATTTCTAATAAAGCTAAGTTCTCTAATTTAAAACAATTATTAATTGAAAGAGAAAAATTAGTTTAATTTATCAAAAGAATCTTATTTAAATTTTGGCATATTTAGCCCGTATCGTGCAACTGTTGTTTTTGTAACTTCAGAAATGTAGGTAAGTTCCTGTTTTGAAAAATCCGGAGTATAATAAGTAGGTTTATGTAAATGCTCAAGATAATATTCTCTGGCTTTCTCAAATTTTTCTGTAGGCAGTTTAGTATGTTCAAGGATTTGATCAATAATTTTCCCAGGTGTCTCGCATAATTCATCATAACTGACAATAAGGGTTGCCTTTTTAAGTTCTTCATTTTTATCTAAAAGATTGGCTACAAAATCGTATATAGAACTCCAATAATAAGCCCAGCCCTTCACATAGGTTTTTTTATTTCTCCATAAGTTACGAATTTTATATATTAGATCCATATTTCCCACGTTTATACAAACTTGATTATGACCGAACTCATGATGACCGATAATTCTTAGCCAATCTTTTAAAAAAGGATTTTCACGTTCCATCTCTTTAAAAAGCCTTGTCTGTTTGATTAAAGAAGCAATTTGATCTACAGGATTGCGGATAATCACCAAAAATTTAGAATAAGGAAATAATCGAAGCAAATATTCCATTCTCGTAATATTGTAATTATTTTTAGCTAAATAACGGGAAGCTTGTTGACTAAAAATAAGCTTTCGAGTATGGTTTATATAAAACTTTTCAAAGTCGGGATTGCTAACATTTGCCGAAAGTATGTTCGAAGTATTTTCATTATGGATACCTTTAAAGAACTTCTGCCAAAATATTTCTTCTATCGCCTCAGGACTCTCGTATGTGACAAGTATTCCATCCTTATGGAGTCGATGAAAGGATTTTGCGGATATTGTTTTCTTATTAAACATCGTTCCAATCCAATGTGGAGTGTATGGTATAATAAAGTGCTTATATCGGTGCGATGCTAAATCTGGATGTTTATGTAACATTTCTAAAATGATTGTCGTTCCGGCACGAGTAAGTCCAGTAATATAAATTGGTTTCTCGCTGTAAAATTTAGATATATCATTATTTAACATCCTAGTCTCACATTTATCAAGTAAATATGAGAAAGACTTAAACGAGTCAAAAAATTTAGAGATAATATATCCCCATGCATAACCGTACATGGGAAACTCGGTTAAGTCCTGACTTTTCTGTTTATATTTTAACATGACATTTTTCTTTGTATATAATAACAACTATCCCGTTCATTTTTTAAATATATAAGAAAATTTGCTTATATTACTTAAATAGTCTTATTTAATAATAAGAGTATTTGTTATTCGTAAAGTAACACTGTTTTTAAAGATTTTACTTCAAAAATATAAAAATTGAAAATGGTTTAATCTGAATTTGTTGATTTAGTAGAATCAATCGACAAATTTATTTAAAGATTGAAATCAAAATATTAATTCTGAAGAACTGGAATAATGGAGTTTTATTTTTAAGGATAATTTTAAATTGTTTTAATGGCTTATATTTTTAACACAAGACTTAATGTGAAATATTTGAAAATATCTTTAATTTTTCCTCGTCCCCCCGATAAAGGGACTTTTTGCGGCACAGTCAGAGGAGCCGAGAGATACAATAAAGAAAAAATTGAATTTTATGGCTTTCCTCCCATTGGAATACTATATCTTGCTACATATCTACAAAACTATTTTGATGTATCTATATTAGATCAATTTGCGAGAGGTTATTCCATTGAAAAAACGTTAAACTGGATAAAGCAAGAGGATCCTGATATTTTGGGATTTTCAACTATTACAACAGCGGGTACCGGCGTTATATCCGCCCGTATAGCAAAACGGGTAAAAGAGGAGATTAATCCAAACATTAAAATCTTATTTGGAAATTATCATGCAACTTTTAATGATTATAGAATCTTAAACAAATATCCATTTATAGATGCTTGTGTAAGGGGTGAGGGCGAGAAAACTCTTTTTGAAATTGCCAAAAAAGTGGAAAAAGGAAGGGGATTTGAAGATATTAGAGGGTTAACATATCGAGATAATGGCAGAGTTATTAGAAATGATGATAGACCACTAATTGAAAATATAGATGAGTTACCTTTTCCAAATAGAAAATTATTAGGGAATGTTAAATATAAGAGCAAAGTTGAAGGGCTAGATATCGCGCTAGGAAAATTTACTTCTGCGGCATCTTCAAGAGGATGTGCATTTAAATGCTCATTTTGTTCAAGTGCTAAATTTTGGAATAAGTGGCGTCCAAGATCTCCAGAAAATATAGTGGAGGAGTTATCAATTCTTGAAGAAAATGGTTATGAAAGTTTACTTTGGGTTGATGATAACTTTACGTTAAATAAAAAAAGATTACTAAAGTTGTCCAATTTAATAAGAAAAGAGAAGATAGATTTAAAATGGATGGCCGATGGTCGGGTAACACAAAGTTCAAGAGAATTATTAACCGCGATGAAACTGATGGGCTGTAAAGTCCTAAGTTATGGTATTGAAAGTGGCTCACAAAGAATGTTAGACTGGTATAACAAGAAGATTACTCTAAATCAGATTTATGAGGCAATAAAGAATACTAAAAAAGTTGGAATTGATTTTATTATAGGAAACTTCATTTTAGGAGCACCCATTGAAACACGTGACGAAATAGTTGAAACCTTAAATTTATCACTAAAATTAGACATTGATTTTCCACAATTCCATATTTTGGGCGTGATACCCGGGAATTGGATTTGGGATCAAATGGTTAAGGAAAAAAGAATTAATCCTGATGAAAGTTGGGAAGTTGGTACAGCCGTGCTTCCTGTTCCTTTAAGTGAACTAATGACACGAATAAGACTAACTCACATCAAGTTCATGCAGCGCCCTAGTTATATCTCTCGGCAGATATTAAAGACATTAAAGAGTGGATATAGAATAAGAGGTTTCCTACACAATTTTAAAAATGTCAAACAATGGGATATATGGAATAACTGGAAACCTTTTTGGGGGTGATTATTCATTGGAAATTAATATTATTGCTAATGAATATACATTAAGCAAATATTTAATGAAGGGTGAAAGTAATTAAGATTGCTTTGATCAATCCTGGACCTGGAGAAATTTTGGAAAAAGGCAGAATCGTAGCGAGTGCGGATCATGTTTATCCTCCTTTAGGAATTTGCTATTTGAGTGCCGTGTTAAAGAAAGAGAATTATGATGTGGAAATAATTGACCAAGCCGCGGTTGGTTTTAGTTTAGAACAGATTGTAAAGTGGGTAAAAAAAAGAGATCCAGAAATTTTAGGATTTTCTACTTTAACAGCGTCCGGTTCAGGGATAAGTGCGGCAAAGACTGCGATAGAAGTTAAAAATTGGAATCCTAACATTAAGATAGTATTTGGAAACCGCCATGCAACCGTCAATGATTATAGAATTTTAAACAGATATTCTCAAGTAGATGTATGTGTGAGAGACGAGGGAGAATACACTTTTTTGGAGTTAGTCAATGCCCTTGAAAAAGGCCATTCATTAAAAGATATTAAAGGAATAACTTATAGAGATAATGGAAAAATACAAAAAAATGAAAATCGTGAATTAATAAAGAACCTTGATGCATTACCTTTTCCCGATCGAAAAGCATTAAAGATAGAGTATCCAGCAAGCTTCGGCAGTTTAAAACTAGTTCCAGAGGGTTTTACATCGATGGTTTCATCTCGTGGTTGCCCTTATCATTGTACATTTTGTTATGGAAAAAGATCTATCGGATTTAGGACTCGCTCAGTAGAAAACATTTTGGAAGAAATTCTCTATTTAGATAGTGAGGGGTACAAATTCATCAATTTTGTAGATGATAATTTTACTGTTTCACAAAAAAGAGTAATAAAACTTTGTCAATTATTACGGAAACATAACGTTGATATGGATTGGATGTGTGAAGGAAGAGTTAACCAGGTATCAGATGAAATGTTAAGGGAGATGCGGAGATCAAATTGTAGATTTCTTTGTTTTGGTGTTGAAAGTGCAAATCAGAGAATTCTTGATTACTATAAAAAAGCAATTACACCGGATCAATCAATACTCGCAATAAAAAAAGCGAGAAAAGCAAAAATCCCCTTTATTACTGCTTCATTTGTGGTTGGTGCTCCAGGGGAAACTCTTCGAGAGATTTATAACACTTTGAAATTTGCTCAGAAATTAGATATTGATGTTCCAATCTATAATCTTCTTGGAACAATGCCAGGAACCGATATTTGGGATGAAATGGTGGAAAAAAATATCTTAGATGAAGATAAATATTGGGAACAAGGAGTACATATCTCAGACATAGATCCCAATGGTGTTCCAACAAGAAAGATTTCAAATTTGATTTCAGAAATGTTATACCAGTTTTTTACAAATCCTAAATATATAATAAAAGAAACTTTTAGAAATTTTATAAGTGCTTATCGATTATTATCTGTGAGTAGATTTTTTAAACACAATATGAAGAATTTTAAAGAATTCCATGGAATTAATTCTATATGGAATCCAGAAAATGTTTGACAAAATTATAAAATTAATATATATATCGATTGCTTATTTTAGCCTTACTCTAAAGGTGAAATTTTAGAGATCTCTTAGTATAAGTTAATAATGATTAATTATAAGAATTTGTGATTAATCTGAATTACTTTTTTAAGATAAAAAGATATATTATACTTATGGCAAATTTTTGTTCTAACTGCGGAACAAGTGTGGATCCATCTTGGAATGTCTGTCCCCAATGCGGTACAGCTTTGGGAGGGGGTTATACTTCACAACCTACTCCTCAATATTATACCCCAAAATATACCCAAGCAGCCCAACAGCCGTCTAGCGGGAAATCACATAAACATAGTGCATTAGCGTTAATATTTGCTAATATAGGATTATTTGGAGGAGTGGTTACTGGAGTTGGGATTATCTTCGGCATCTTAGCAATAATCTTTGGTATTACGGGGATTAGAAGAGAGGAGGATAAATCTATGGCGATTTTAGGTATAATAGTAGGGGCAATTGATATAATTTTTGGAATTATTGTTTTAATCTTCGTTATCAGTATCATATCAAATTATTAATTATATCGGTACTATGATTAACCGAGTTTCTAGCAAACAAGTTTTTAACAAACAATAAGTCAAATTATTAGAGAGAAATTTATAAAAAACATAAGTTCCTAAACAAATCCATCTTTAGAAGCTATTAATATGACTCAATTACGGAATACTTTAAAAAGAGTAATATTTAGTTTGATAAATGATTAAAATATTTTTAATATATAATAAATTAAAGCTACAAAACACTGTTTCCTTTGATAGTATGCGAGATTTTTTATTCAAGGATTCAGAACTTAATTCTTTCCATAAAACTTATATATATCTTTGATTAATTTAACATGTTTACAAAAATTTTTAAAAAAAATAAAGGCGGAAATAAATTGTCAGAAATCAATGTAAATAAGGAATTCTCTTCATTAGGAAGTAAAGCGTTGAT
The DNA here is from genome assembly GCA_048941265.1 of Promethearchaeota archaeon. Lineage (GTDB taxonomy): Archaea > Asgardarchaeota > Lokiarchaeia > Sigyniarchaeales > SOKP01 > LW40-45. The sequence goes on along the minus strand of JBHLNT010000020.1, from coordinate 522 downwards.
ATTAGCTATATTGGAGATTTTCTTTCTGTTATTCATGCTTCTCTTATTTGGGTTATTATTTATGGCGATTTTCATCATAATTCTGCTAATCGTTATAATGGTTTTTAGATTTTTATTCGCGGGAATTCTTAAGAAAGCAAATAAAGTGATCAATAATGTTCGATTGGATCAGTGTAAAAGTAAAATCATCTCATCTACAATACTCTTTTTTATCGGGAATTTTTTTTTCATGATAGGTTTTTTAGGTTTCGCTGCTCTATTAGCTCAAAGTTCGGCAACCTTTTATCAGACATTTCCACTCGTAATTTGTTTGATCATTGGTATTATTCTCATATTTATTTCAGGATTTATCGAATACCAAGCTTGGGATCGTTTAGAGATATTTTTTGGAGAGAATATATCATCTTTTCCCCCTTCTATTGCCAAATCGGGAAAAAGCGGTTCTACTCTTTTGAAAATAGGTGGAATAATGAATATAACAATTATACTTGTCTTTATTGGAAGCATTCTGAGGATAATAGG
>JBHLNT010000360.1:0-2585 GCA_048941265.1 Promethearchaeota archaeon | reverse complement strand
ATAGATTCAAATTCGAATTAGGTCTTTCTTTGAATTGCTGATTAAAAAATAAAATCAAATAAAAAAGCATACCAAAACACTTGCAGTGAAGCGAATTTACTAAATATCTAATATCTGTATTTTCTGATTTTAATTTAGTTATTAAGATATTATGAGCAATTCTTGCACCTATCTATTTAACAGATAATTGGAGAGATTCTCATAAAATTAAATTTTAATAAGATAAAGTGAAATCCATGCAAAATGAAGTAAAATTTGAAAGACGTTATGATATCGATTGGTTGAGAATTATTGCCACAATTATGATTTTTTTCTACCATAGTGCTAAAGCTTTTGATATGACCGATTGGCATATTAAAAATGAAGAATTATCACTTGAAATCACGATAATGGTTGGATTTTTTACAATATGGTTAATGCCACTTTTTTTCATACTCTCAGGAATTAGCATATATTATTCCTTGAAAAAAAGGCAAAAAGGTATTTTCATTAAAGAGAGAGTAAAAAGGTTATTGATACCTTGGATATTTGGTGTAATATTTTTACTTTCTATCCATGCATATTTTGAAGCATTATATAATGGATATAATGGATCTTACATTGAATTCTATTCTTCTCGATATTTTTTAACTTTCCCGTTTATATTCGGTATTTACTTATGGTATTTGCTTTTCCTTTTTATTTTCTCGTTGATATGTTATCCTATTTTTAAGTATTATGCAAAAGAAAATAACCGGGAAAAGATTTCAAATTTTGCTAAATTTCTTGCTAGACGTGGTATGATTTACATATTAGCAATTCCTCTGATTATAACAGAAATGATAACCCATATAATCTATGTTGAAGTACGCGGAAAAACCAATTTAGGTTTTGGAGGATGGCAATTACCCTCATATTTGTTCTTTTTTATATATGGATACTTATTCGCATCAAATCCACAATTTAAAGAAATTATAGAAAGAAACATGAAAATTTATTTAATTATAGGTCTGATTACATTGCCATTTGCATTATTATATTTCATTTTTGTTGATATCAGTGAATTACTTTCCCAATTCTTTATTTTTCTCTTACTTTCTATTAGTTTCGCTGTTTGCAGTTTGAGTTGGCTATTCATAATTTTTGGTCTTGGAGCTAAATTGCTCAACGTAGAATATAAAAAGTTAAATTTCTTGAATGAGCTTGTCCTGCCATTTTATATACTGCATCAAACCATAATCGTCATAGTGGATTTCTATGTCGTACAATTGAAGTTTAATATAATAGTAAAATATTTCATGGTAATTGGAATAGCATTTCCTTTGGTTCTTATTTTAGTTTTGCTTATAAGATCGAATAATATAACCCGGTTCCTTTTTGGTATGAGGCAAAAGAAAAAAAATAAATTCCCAAAAGAAATAAGAACATATGTCGCATGATAATTCAGTTGAAAAGCCAGTAATTATAGAATTACCAGAAATATCAAAAGAGTAGCATCCAAGGCAAAAAATATGATAATAAAAATTGAGTGTCTCGGATACTAATTAATGCCAAACAGCTTTCGAAATTTTTTTTTCTAAACCCTCAATTTCAAACCCGACTCTACAATGCCGGTATTTCGAATTAAGTATTTCTAATACTCTGTTTGCAAAATTTCTAAGATTATTTGCATATTGCTGTTTCTTAATTTGCTGTTTCGCAAGATTACTATAAATCCTATTTCTTGTTATTTTTGGTTTGAAAGTTGAAGATTGCCTAAGATAATGAGATGAAACTTTACATAAATGAACGATCTTTTTATCAGAATACTCTGATTCTTCTAAAACTAACTTTCGATATTTACTAATAACCCTTCCAACTCTCTCTAAATAGTCAGCAATGCCATAAGAAAGTCTACATAGATTTATTATGTTTGAAGTAATCCTAGAACTTCTAATATTAGCCGATTCTTCAAAAGCACTCCATATATTAATCCAATCTTCATTAAGCTCTCCAGTTTCTCTATTATTTACAATAGCCACATTAATAATATCACTCAGATCAACATCATGTCCTCTCTTCAACTTCTTTTTAAAAATATCTTTAAGCGTTGATCCTTCTAAATAACATCCATTGCAAAAGTCGAGTACTTGATCGGTATCGTTTGACGCGATAATAATGTTTGTTTCTAATTTGTTGTTTGAATAATTATACCATTTAATTGTTTTTTCAAATTCTTTTGTTTTACTATTTTTTTTCCAACCGGTTTTCTTTAATGCGTACTCTAACAAATTTTTATTAAAGATCCAAAAATCTATATCATCAGTGAATCTTTTTCGCCTCCAATCCCTAGTGGTATATTCACCAAGATACAATTTAACAGTTCCTCTAATTAACCCATTTCTACCAATTTTTCTTAATTCGTCCCTAGCAATTTGGCAATATTTATGATTTGATTTATTAGCAACCTCGGCTATTTTATCAAGAACTAAATTGGCTTCAGAAGCGACTACATCCGCAGGAATGTTCCCATCTGAGGGATACTCTCGAGATCCTCCGTCTAAAAATTTTTCGAACAGTTCATAATCATTATCGGGTACAATGTATTTGGGATTAAAAAACATGGC
>JBHLNT010000154.1:0-10229 GCA_048941265.1 Promethearchaeota archaeon | reverse complement strand
TGCCCTAATTGTGGAAAAGAAATAAAACCTCAGACACCTCAACAAATAATAGAACAAGTGTTAAGTTCTATAGAGGAAAATCAAAAATTTGTAATAAAGGCACCTATTATAAGAGATCGAAAGGGGGAATATAAAGATCTTCTACAAGATTTAAAAAAACAAGGTTTTGTAAGAGTAGAAATTGATGGGATCCAATATACTCTTGATGAAAATATCTCAATGGACAAAAATATCAAGCATACAATTAATGTAATAGTAGACCGTTTAGTTATGCGAAAGGATATCAAAACAAGATTGGCAGATTCTATTGAAACTGCTTTAGATTTAACTGAAGGTATAGTATCTGTAGAAATTTTAGAAAAAGGTGAGCAAATCTTTTCTGAACATTATGCATGTCTAGATTGTGGCATATCTATTCCACAATTAGATCACAAAATGTTTTCATTTAATATCCCTCATGGGAGTTGTAGATATTGTAATGGTTTAGGAAGTGTAATGGAATTTGATTATGGGCTAATTTTAGGATATGATTTAGATGTTCCCCTTCAAGAGAGTGAAATTAGAAATATCCCGGGTTTTGGAACTACAACCGGATACTCATGGCAAATGCTCAAACAAGTTGCAAAGCACTATGGCTTCGATACAAATAAGACCGCCATCAAAAATATAGATCCAAAAATGCTCCATAAATTGTTGTTTGGATCAGGTCAAGAATCAATTGAATTTCATTATAAAAGTGACAATAATACTTTCAAATATCAAAAAAATGATAGAAAAGCGTCTTTTCATATCACTAAACCATTTGAGGGAGTAATTCCGATGCTTCATAGAAGATATATGGAAACCACATCTGAAGCTGGCCGAGAAATCTATGAAAGCTTTATGAATAAAACTAACTGTCCAGAATGTAATGGTCAAAGATTAAAACCTGAAAGCAGGGCGGTGACTATTAATAATTTAAATATTGCGCAGCTTTCTGATTTATCAGTTTCGGATTGTATTAATTTTTTTCAAAATTTGGAACTAAGTGAGATAGAATTTAAAATTGTTAAGGAAGTTTTAAAAGAAATTAAAGATAGATTATCCTTTTTGGAAAATGTGGGATTGGACTACATTCAATTAAGTCGAAGATCAGATACATTATCAGTTGGAGAAGCCGAAAGAATAAGGCTCGCTACTCAATTAGGATCAACTTTAGTAGGTGTTTTATATGTGTTAGATGAACCTACGGTTGGATTACATCAAAGAGACATCTCTCGTTTAGTAAATATGTTAAAAAAATTGAGAGATTTAGGAAATACTGTATTAGTCGTAGAACATGACGAGGAAGTTATTAGAAATGCCGATCATATATTGGATTTAGGACCATTGGCAGGTGAAAACGGAGGAGAAATAGTTGCCGAAGGACCCTTAGAAGAAATACTCAAATCTGATTCATTGACTGGAAAATATTTATCTGGAAAAGAAAAAATCGAAGCCCCTAAAAAAAGAAGAAAAATAGGCCATAAATTCATTGAAATTAAAGGTGCGAGAGAAAACAATTTAAAAAATATCGATTTACAAATTCCATTAGGCGTATTTACATGTATAACTGGAGTTTCAGGAGCAGGAAAAACAAGTTTAATTATAGATTGTTTATATAAGGGGCTTCATAACTTAGTAAATACTCGGAGTTCTAAAGTTATTACTGGCGATTACGATAAAATTCTCGGATATGAGGAAATTGATAAAATTATAGACATAGACCAATCCCCAATAGGGAGGACTCCAAGATCAGTTCCCGCAACATATACTAAAGCAATGGATTATATTAGAGATATCTTTGCCTCTTTGCCAGAATCTCGAGAGAGAGGTTATAAAAAAGGAAGGTTTAGCTTTAATACTAAAGCAGGACATTGCAAAAAATGTAGGGGTACGGGATATATTCTAAAAGAAATGTATTTTTTGCCAGATGTATATATCAAATGTGATTTATGCAAAGGTCATCGCTATAATGCCGAAACTCTTGAAATCAAATATAAGGATAAGAATATTTCGGATGTATTAAGAATGACCTTTGACCGAGCATTAAAATTTTTTGATAGCTTCCCAAAACTTAAAAGTACTCTACAAACCGTGGTCGATGTAGGATTAGGGTATTTAGAATTAGGTCAATCTTCAACTACTCTAAGCGGTGGAGAATCCCAAAGATTAAAAATTGCCAGAGAATTAAGAAAAACTAGCACTGGCAATACCTTGTATATTTTAGATGAACCGACAACTGGACTAAGTGCTTATGATATCAAAATTTTGTTGAAAGTCCTTCAAAGATTAGTAGATAAAGGAAATACTGTAATTATTATAGAACACAACATGGAAATTATAAAATCAGTCGATTACATAATTGACTTAGGTCCAGAGGGAGGAGAAAATGGTGGTCGGGTTGTAATTATGGGAAGCCCTGAAGAAATTGTTAATAATAATAAGAGCAAAAAATCCTATACCGCAGAATACCTCAAAAAATATCTAAATCATAATTAATTTTTTAGATATTAAAATAACATTCTAATCTTTTGGTAACTTTTTTTACTTATCATTTGAGGAATCAATTTCTTATAAACTCATACTAGAATCGTGGTCAAAAATGACGAGTAGTGAAGAAAAAATAATTAGAGCTCCAATTGCATGTATTTTGGGACATATAGATCACGGAAAAACATCGCTTTTAGATTATATTCGAGGTACTGTAGTACAACAGAGGGAAGCGGCAGGAATTACTCAACACATAGGAGCCTCATACTTTCCAACTGAAGATATTAAAGAATTTCTAAAAAAATCAAAACAGGAATTTGCTGATAAAGAAATTAAATTACCGGGGATGTTAATCGTTGATACTCCAGGTCATGCAGCGTTCATGAACCTAAGGAAAAGAGGCGGTGCTGTGGCAGATATAGCAATTTTAGTAATCGATGTGATGTCTGGTACAATGCCTATAACTTGGGAATCTGTAAGAATATTAAGAGAAAAACGTACACCGTTTGTTATAGCCGCTAATAAAATTGACCGAATATCTGGCTGGAAACCGACGAAAGATGCCGATTTTCTTGATAGTTATAATAAGCAAAAACCACATGTTAAGGATTATTTAGATGAGAAGCTTCTTCAAATTATGGGCAACTTTTTAGAAGAGGGCTTTAAAGGCATTGATAGGTATGACAAAATTAAAGATTTTACTAAAAAAGTAGCTATTGTTCCCACCAGCGCTAAAACAGGAGAAGGGATATCTACCCTCTTTATGGTTTTAATGGGTTTAACACAGCAATACCTTACACAAAATTTAAAATTTTCAGAAGGACCTGCTAAAGGAGTCGTGCTAGAGGTAAAAAAAGAAAAAGGATATGGAAAAACGATGGATGTGCTAATTTATGATGGAGTACTCAAGAAAGGCGATGAGTTTATTGTTGGTGGCTTAGAAAAACCAATAAAATCAAAAGTTAGGGCTCTCCTTTCACCCAAACCTCTAGATGAGATTAGAGATCCTCGGCAAAAATTCGATTCTAAAGATCTGGTAAGTGCCGCAGCAGGTATTAAGATTCTTGCACCTAACATAGAGGATGTGGTGGCAGGCTCTCCATTTAAAGGAATAGGGGATCTATCCGAAGAAGAAACTGTGTATGAAGAAATTGAATCCGAAGTTGAGAGTATAAGAATTAAAACCGAAAAAGCGGGAGTAGTACTAAAAGCGGATGCATTGGGATCACTAGAGGCTTTAGAAAATCATTTTTCCCAGAGTGGTGTTAAAATTAGCATAGCAGATGTCGGTCCTATTAAGAAAGAGGATGTATTAAATGCTTATATCGTTAGAGATTTCGATCCTTATTCCGCTGTCGTACTAGGGTTTAACGTGCCGATATTGCCGGAAGCGGAAGAACAAGCTTATAATGATAATATCCGTATTTTTACGAATAACGTCATTTACAGATTGTTAGAAGATTATATTGAATATTCTGAAACACGAAGATCAGAAGATACAGCTAAAGAATTAGGGGAATTAATATTACCTGCTAAGCTCAAAATGTTCCCCGAATATATCTTCAGAAATTCTAATCCCGCAGTATTTGGTGTAAGTGTTGAGGGTGGCACTTTAAAACCAAAAGTTTCGGTAATCACTGATAAAGGTAAAAAGGTTGGAAGAGTACATCAAATTCAAGATAAGGGTCAAAGCTTAGAAAAGGCGGAAAAAGATAGTGAAGTAGCAATTTCTATTCGGGGCATTGAAATAGGGCGTGATATTGGGAAAGATGAAATTTTGTATGTTAATGTACCAGAATCACACGTAAGGCAATTAATGGCCAAATTTTTAAATCAACTTACCACCGATCAAAAAGATGTATTAAGAGAATTTATTAAATTGATGCGTGCTACTCAGCATCCATGGTGGGGCATGTAATTACATAAGTCATTTTGTATTAAATCTAAAATTCTTATTTTGTTTTTTATTGTTTTTGAAAATGGTAGAATTTGAATAAATATTCATGATGCTTTATTATTTTCTAACATTTTATTAGAAAATTTTTTTCAAATATTGTAATTATTAAATACTAATTTAACTAAGTTATTAACTAAGTTATCAACTAAGTTATTAACTATAATTAATACAATTTGTCTAAAAAGGGTTTAAAATGTTTAGAATTTATAAAAAAAATAAAAATTTCGTAATGCGGGTATCCTTCGTACTCATTATCTTATTAATAATATCATTCTTAAATTTCAATAATCTCCCCTACGCTAATGTGAAAGAGAGATCCGACCTTTCCGATCAATTAAATGTTGAGGTTACTGATACTGAAGAGAAAGACCCAAAAGCGAGTACAGATATCACTGCAGGTGGGATATATACAGGTATTACTTATACTGACAATGTGTGGATAAAAACCAGCGCAGCGGTAATTTTTGAACGTTGTACCTTTCAGATGGATTTGTATCTGACAGATGCATCAGATAATTATGCATTCGATGTAACGGCAGATCTTTGTAGTATTGAGAAAATTTACTTTCAAGATACTGATGTTAGTATAGACAAACTAGTTGTAACAAATTCAACTTTATATAGGATTTCAGATTCTAGTACTATTGATCCTTCACAGAGTATTGAACTTACCAATTGTTCTTTTATAGATGAATCCCAATTGCAAAGTGCATATATATACTATTCTGATGTTGACTTTATAAATTGTTCTTTTGTTAGCACGGTGTATTTTCGATATGGAGGAAATACAGCAGTTATAGATGATTGCAAACTTTATGAATCTCTAGGTTTTGGCGACGAAACAACTGACATTACCATTCAAAATTGCGAAATTAATGAATTAAGCTTACTTAATGGTGACAGCACCACAGTACAAGATACTGTATGTCAAAGTTTCAATCTTAAATTTAACTGCAGTATCGATGAAACTCTAGAATTAAAAAGTTATACTCCAAACACCATCTTATCGAATGTATATCTAAAGGATAATCCACCAGCGGGTGAATTCTCGAAAATTTTTATCACGGATGCTAATTTAAATGTCTCAGATATTACAAATGAAATTTTGTCGAAATTATATATTCTCGAATATCAGAATTCCTTGTCATATATTGAAAACTGTAGTCTAGCTTATTATATCAATTCTGATTTTATTACGGGCCGATCAGTATCAAACATCAGGAATTGCACCTTTATGAATGCTTGGATAAGGAGTAATAGTACTTATATTACTGATTGTAATTTCTATAATATTCTCGATGTTGATACGAATCCATATGTATATGGCGGATCTAATAAACCATTCATAGTTGAGGATTCAAATTTTTTTGACGCAACCATTCATGTGCTTTCTGGAGGAGTAGATATAAATAATTGTGATTTTAAAACGGATATGGGATATTTATGGTTAGACACATACGTTTATAGTTATGACAATAAAAAAGATACTTTTGCTATAATTAATAATTCTAACCCAAAAGTTATTAATCTAGCTTTAAACACGTCCTTAATAGCTGAGAACCTTGACTGTAATTCGATTACAATGCGGGATACGTCTCACGGTATTTTTAACAATGTTGATGTTGGAAAAATGAAAGTTTTTGACTCTGCGACGGCAACAATTGATAATTGCCATATTAATAGTCATACTTTTGATAGTCCTAATGTCCAAATTACCAATTCTATTGTTGATAGTATAGCACCTACGCTGGACACAATGCCATCCCCTCTTAACCTAGGGAATCTTAAAGATTTTATTCTTAATTGGTCAACTCAACCGGGACAAAATCTTACAGGTAATATTGTTTCCTATAAAATTTTCAGGGCAGAAATGGGTATTGGAGGTGCTGCTCCTTCATCATCAGATTTCGAACTAATTCATACTATAAATAATCCTGATCCAACAGATCTGTTAGATACACAGTATAATGATACGGAATTAGAATACCCTTCTTCTCTTGATGGGTATCAGCTATATTATACCGTGGAAATAACTGATCAAGGGGGCAATAGCGGAAATTCCTCTTATTTGGATACGGTCTATGATACGGCTATGTCCTTTGATGTTCTAGATGCTACAGTGCTATTCGATGATAGTCTAACGACATATGATGGTATTCTCGTGACTGTAGTTATGCTCGATGCGGATATCAACGATAATGGTACTCAGGACTGTGGGAATGCCAGTTTACATTGCCAGTTTAAATATGTCAGTACGATTGTTAACCAAGCAATTGAACCTACAGTGGATAGTATCAATGGAATTGTTTATTATTTCCTTATCCCTCAAACATTCGCTGCAACCGAAATCACTTTTTCTATTCTAATAGAACAAAACAAGTATTATGATGCTCAAGGCATTGGATTGTACGATTTTAACTCAACAAACAAATATGGGAAAGAATTCACAATCAAAAGACCTACAATCGCATTTAATCCAGTTGATCATCCATCAGAAGACAAGATCTTAGCGTCAAAAAGAATAGAGCTCTCTGTAAGTGCTGTAATTCATGCACAATACGTTGCAAACGTAAAGGTTTATTATCGCGTGGATGGAGGGGATTGGAAATCGAAGAGTATGAGCTATGATTCTGAAGAGGCCGAATACACAGTGAAACTTCCCAGGTTCGATCCTTGCACATTAGAGTATTATGTCAAATATGAGGATATAGCGGGAAAGGAAGATGAACTATTGGGATCTAAAGATGATCCGGAAACAATTGAAATCATCCCGGATTTCCCTCAAACTAAATTAGAAGTCTTTGACCTGGGTATATTATTTATAGGATCTGCGCTGGTGGGTATTGTATTTGGTTTAGCTTATGTTTTTCTCGACTTGAACTTAAAGAAGCGCACTACACTGAAACGTACACAGAAGCTTAAATCATTTCTAGATTATTCTGACGAGTCGAGGGAGACACCAACTAAAAAAGTACCTGATAAAAGTATTTCAGCTAATAATAATACGGAGGGAAAATAAATTGAAGAAAATGAATGAAAAAACCTTTAAACCACATGATACTGAAATATATGAGGTTGATACACGGATATTAGATCTCTTTCTTCGCATATTAATCTTGTGTGTAGTAGCCCTTACGATTACCGCTTTAATAGTCAACTTTTTCAATCTGGCTTTCCTAGCAATTTTTTTAGCCGTCGTAGCTGGACTTATTTTAGCATTTACTTATATGATCTGGCTTTTACGTGATCTTAAATTAACTATACAGTTAGAGAAGCTTAATTTTAAAAATTTTGGAATTGGGATAATTTTAGTTGCAGGTATTTACGGTTTAGTGTTGTTAATTCTGATATTCGGCTCCCAAATCCCTTGGTTCGATTATTATATTGTGAATCAGAGTGAAGATCCGTACCTCATCTACGGTTACACAATACCCAGCCTTTATTTAAAGGTAACATCGACTATAATATCAGCATTGGCTTTTTTTCTCTTCACGATGTATTATGATCTTAGAAAGATTAATTTTGATCTAATAAAAGCACATAAACAGAAAAAATCACCATCAGAGATTTATTTTTTAAAAGAAGAATTTGTGGGGCAATACTCTTCTCGAATATTATATAAGATAATGGGATTTATAGTTGTAATCGGAGCTTCAATGATTCCCTACTCGACTGAAGGATTTCTTATCATTCTACCTATAATGCTGATGTTATTTGTGCCTTTTAGTGTTGTATTACTAATCGCTATCTTAATCCAAAAAAATCATGTTAAAAAATCCTTAAAATATGAATTTATACTGGAAAATACGAAAATATGTACGAATTGTAAGAAGATAGCCTTATTTTCTGCGAGTTATTGTGGAGAATGTGGGAAACCTTTTGAATCTTCATATCAATTCTATGATTCCATGAATAAATGCCAGAATTGTTATAGCATCAACCCGCGCAATTATAGATATTGCATTTATTGCGGCAATAATATTAAGGTAAAAGGTTCTGAAGCTAAAAGGAGACTTGGAACGCGTACTATAAAAAGAGTTTTATTAAGAAAAAAGTAGCTAATGAATTTCTAATTAAGCGAAAATAATAAAAAATTACTTTATTTTTTTTTCCTTTCTATTTTTTTAATATTTTATATATTCTTACTTAATTTCATTGGATCTTAATTTATTTTTTTAGGTAGTATGAAAAAATGCTAAAATAAATTAGCTTAATGTTTTGGAAATGTCTTTATTATTCGGATGGGATGTAAAAGAGAGTTTAGAGCTAATTATTCAGGAGAACATTCTTGAGAATCTAAATTGATTATATTTTTTATAAGAGTATGGAATGCTTCAATAACTCCACTCCCCGTTTTTGCAGATGTTTTAAAGTATCCAATAAAGCCTAACTTATCTACTAGTTTCATTACCTTATCTTCTTCTAATTTGCTTTCGTCAACTAAATCGACTTTATTTCCGAATAAAACTATAGGGATATTGCCGCAGTTATGTTTAATACCATTAAACCACTCATCGATATGATCATAACTCGTCCTTCCATGATCGGAGTCTTCCAGAGAAAAAACTACTATTGCGCCCCTGCTACCTTTATAAAAGGTAGGACGAAGGAAATGATGATCATCTTGGCCTGCAATATCCCATAAGGATAATTTACATTTAAAACCATCGATTTCTTCATCATAAGTCGAAAATTGTGCCCCAATTGTTTTAATATAGTCCATTTCAAATGATGCTGAAGTATATCTCTGAATTAATGATGTTTTTCCTACTTCGCCATCTCCAACAACCGTGATCTTAAAAATGAAATCATCTTCACTCTCGTTCAAGAGACCACCAAATGGTTTTTTTAGATTACCTCAAAAATAATATATTGCGAATAAGTTAAAAAAAATTTTTCTTATAGTTCTTACAAATGTCAATTTAATATTTAAATGTTTTAATTAGAAGCTAACAAATTTAAAAAAATCCAAAAGGAATGTAATTCTTAAAAGAAAAGAATAAATTAAATCTTTTTTAATATTTGGAAGTAATTTTTTTAATATTAAAGTGTAATTATAATTATATCAAATATAATATTGAAAAAAGATATTTTTATCAAAAGAAAAGGTAATTAATATGTCAGCAACAGTATCCCGCAGAATGGAATGCTATTTCAGTATCTTCGGAGCAGTAGTTGGAGGAATCTTATTGGTACTATCTGCTGTTTTTACTCCAGGCTATGATCCTAGACTTTATACTATAAGTTCATTAGGTGAGGGCGTTGCAAAATCTTTATTTAGCATTGCTTTTGTAGTATTTGGTACATCAAGCATTCCATTTTTCATGTATCTCGAAAGAGAACTAACGGATATAAAAGATTCTCTTCGCAAACTAGCAACCGCAGTATCAATCTTTACCGGGATGTGTATTGCGATGGTTGGAATAATCCCTGATGAGACATATCCCGAATTATTCATAGCATTTCATCTTTTTGCCGCAGGTGTTGCTTTTGCCGGTTCGACACTCTATATTACACTTTACAGTATCTTAATGTACTATGGCCCCAAATCAAAATTATATAAAGGTAAACACTTTAAGAAATATTTATCTTTTTATGGATTTAGCATTAATATTATCTTAATTCTTTTATTAATTACGCTTCAACCAATCATAGAATGGATATTATTTTTAGCAATATCTTCGTGGCTTGTATTGACTGCAATTACATTATTAGAGTATAGATTCTTTAATATTGAAGGAGTATATTATAAAAAAACAGA
>JBHLNT010000153.1:0-10295 GCA_048941265.1 Promethearchaeota archaeon | reverse complement strand
AAAATTTGTTTTCCCTTGGATAAAACAAATCTGTGATGCGGCCCATAAACGAGATTGCAAGATTTTACTTCATTCTGATGGAGATTTGATGGAAATTTTCGAAGACATAGTAGAAAGTGGGGTAGATGTATTACACCCTATTGAATCGACTACTGCTAATCCTGAATATGACATTTTTAAGTTAAATGAGAAATATGGAGATAAAATATCTTTTTATGGGAATTTAAGTCCAATTATGTTGGCAATGGGGGAAATTTCCGAAATCGAAAGTTATGCAAAAAGTTTAATACGTGAACTAGCTCCTGGTGGTGGATACATTTTTAGTAGTGGACATTCAATTAATCCAGCAGTTACACTTGACAGATTTGAGGCAATGCAGGATATAAGGAGGAAATATGGAAATTATCCCATTAATGTTCCGGATTAGTAATTTTAAACCATTAATGCTTTTTTAAGAAAACTCTCTAACTTAGAATTACAGGCAACAAAAGGAAACCTGGTATTAATTGATAATAATTCTTGGTTGATATCAGATCCATTTAAGGTAAAAATTTTCCCTCCAGATTCTATAATAATTAAATAACCCGCTGCGGCATCAACTACACGACTAGTAATTCTTAAATTAAGGAATGCATCAACGCTTCCACTAGCAATTTGACATAAAGTCAATGCTGTACTTCCCATTATTCTAATTTTTAAGGGATTTTCAAAGATCTTTTTAAAAATTTTTAAATATTTAAATAAGTCTTTCTTTGAAATATCTATTTCGAAAAAGCTTTTTTGTGTTATATCTATATCAGAAACAAATATTCTGTTCCCGTTCATGTAAGAACCTTCTCCTTTTATGGCCCAATATAAATCTTTTGTGTATAAATTGATTATTACAGCCAATTCAACATCTTTAAGTCGATCTCCCACAGCATAAGCAATTGAAACGGAGGAATAAGGAATACCCCTAACAGCATTATTAGACCCGTCAACTGGATCTACGACTAGTTTATGTTTATTTTTTAAAATTGTCTGCTGATCACCTATATATTGTTCACCTATCTCTTCGCTTATGAATAAAACATCTATCTCATTCTTTTTTAGTTCATTAATAATAACATTTTCAGCAACAACATCTATATGCATTGAAATATCGCCCCCAGCACCTTTATTAAGTTTTTCAGCAGCTTTTTTTGTACCTAGTAATGGATTTACTGTGTCATAGACTTCCAAAGCAATTGATTTTAACAGATTTAAGGTAATTTCCATTAAGATCATTAAATTTTAGTATTAATTATTCAAATTAAAAAAAGCAAATAACTTTTATTGAAGTTAAAAATTCTCTCTAGCTCTCTTAGTATTTGTTGTTTAAATTCTCAATTTTCTTCTAATTTATTCGTACTTATCAAAAATACCAATGATATATTTTTCTATAATCCATTTATCTACAATTAATTTTTGATAAGTTTCTTTATCGTTAGCGTTATAGCTATTATGTATAGTGCTCTTTGGAATCCAGAATTCATTGCCTGTATCTATTATCAGCAATATAGCTTTAGGACTTTCAACTTTGATTTTTCCATTAATTTCCATAACTTCTTTATCAACAGCATATTCCGTAGTTTCTACAACTTGAAGACCGTCTCTCGCGGTAATGTGCTCAGAAAATACTCCGTAATCTTTGCTCTCTATTTTTTCAGCTTTTGATTCAAAAGTACCTGAAGTAGCAAATTCTATTTTTTCAGACAATATATGCTCAAGCAATAGAGTTAGAAAATTTGTATTTGGAAACCTTAATTTCTTTTTATACTCACCAACGATAACTATTAAGACTTCTCTTGCTTCGCTTTCCCAGCCAACATAGATTTCGGTCTTATAATCTTCAAACACATGATACCCACGCCAATTAGCACTTTTACGTTTAAGAACTTCTAAAATACATATGATTTCTTCTATTGAAAGTTTTACAGTTTTTCCTTCTCCTTTCGTCGGTTTTTCCCAGCTCCCATCTTTTTTCCTTTTTATCGATTGGAGAAATATATAAGGAACTAATTTTGCTGGGCTGTTGATTATTAATCCTCTATTCTGACCAAAAAAACTTTTAATGTGAAAGTCAGCCATAGCATTCAAATCTTTATTTTTACTTTAGTTTAATCTTAGTTTCTTAATAGAATAATTGATCTTTAATGATTTAAATTCATTTAAAAATATGATTTGCATTGATTATAAAAAGTTTGATTACATCAATTCAATTTCAACTAAAACTGATTCTGGAATTTGAATCTTCATTATGAGATGCATACTTTTTTCATCAGTAATAATCTCAAAAAGCCGTTTATGGATGCGCATCTCAAATTTCGCCCAAGTATTAGTCCCTTGACCAGAAGGAGCTTTCAGCACAGGAACTTTTAAATGTTTAGTTGGCAAGGGAATGGGGCCATAACGTTTAATACCCGTCTTTGAGCACACATTTTCTAACTGCTCACATACTGATTTTAAAGCTTCTAAGTCGGTAGAAGATAATCGTATGCGAGCTTTTTGTATCTTATATCACCAGTAAAAGGTTTTTAAACTTTACGATTTTATCAAATTCTTAATTAATATTTGCATAATCGATAATTATTGCTATTAAATAAATTTTATTATCTGATGGTCAAATGAGTGTTTGATTAAAACTAAAAGAATCCTAACAGAAATTTATTTCCTAAATTTACTCTTTCTAAGTAATTTTTTGCAACTTCAAAACATTTTTCTGCTTGCTTCCGTGGAGTTATGGGCAAATCTCTCATTTGATAATCTCCGTGAAAGACTAATAAACTATAAGGAATTTCATTGTTTAATTCACTAACGAATCTTGCAATTTGTTCTACTTCCTCATGATTCACATATCCAGGAACCATTAAAGTACATGCGCTCATCTCTGGCATTTCTTTACCACGTGTCCCAAAATAATTTTCGGCAAGAAATTTGAAGTTTTCTAGCGTTCTCCTGTTATTAACTCCACACAATGCTAAATTCAATTTTTCATTAAAACTTTTTAAGTCAAATTTTATATTCCCCCCGGTTTTAATAGCGATTTCCATGCAATTTTCTACTAATTTACGGTTTCCGCTTCCATTCCATTCCCAACATACTCTAAAAATTCGCCTTTCACCTTCATTCTCGATTTTCTCAAGAATTTTTTCAGCTAGATTTATTGAAAATGGTAATTGTACCTCAGGTGTACCTCCAAAATAACATAGACAGGTAATCTTCTTATTTCTAACAATTTGATTTGCTAAAGTTTCTACATCATGCAAATATTGCTTAGAAACCCTTTTATGTGACCAATTTTGACAGAACAGGCAATCAAAAGAACAACCATAAAGGAACGCCGCATATGAATATGTTCCAAATTCCGGACCCACCATAACAGAATAGGCTGGAAATCCGCTTGAACTTCCAGCTGGGCAGAACCAACTATTACAGCAATTTGTTGGATTGGCATCAATATAACCATGGATATATCCTTTATTTCTTGTCGGAAATGGTAATTCTCCGCTCTGATTTTTATGAATATTCCTTAATCCACAATAACTTACATCATTTTCAGAAAGAATGCATTCATTTAGACAAAAGTTACATTTTAATTTAATATTTGAATCTGCTTTCGGTGGCAAATCTGGTAATTCTTCTTGTTGTCTTACCTTTTTATGTATCGAAAGTATATGAGATTTTACAATATTCCAATCCTGATTTAATATACACTCCCTGCAAATTTGCAGGACATTAGATATACAATTATCTTTACTGCCACAAAATTTACAAGTTCCCATATTTTATCGTTTTTTTTTTAATAACAGAAAGGTTTGCCCTGATTTCTGATTTGGAACGATTTTTACCATGAATCCTTCGAAGCTATTCTCAATGAATGATAAGTTAAATAATTTCAATTCTTCATCATTTTCAGGGTAAAATTCAATAACCATCCGTCCCTCATGTTTTAAAATTTTATGTAAATATTTAGCGGTATTATTCATGACCATCCTTTTATTTCTTTGACCGCGTTTTTCATAGATGATGAAATTATAAGCTGAAATTGATATAATAAAATGAATTGAATGGTTCCTTATTGGCAAATAGTTAATATCAGCTAAAATAAGCTCAAGATTAGGAATATCTAGCATTCTCCTCTTTTTATCTGCTTTTGAAAGCATATCATGGAGAATATCTACACCAATTACCCTAAAACCATACTCAGCTAACATTTCTGAAGAGAATCCGGTTCCGCAACCCAGATCCAAAACTATTAAAGGAAGATCTTCTTCTAGATTGTACTTAGTTTTACCTAATTTATTATCAACAAGATAATTAATTGTTTTTAAGGTTGCTCTTTTCTGATTCCGTTGCATCCATTTTAAGCTATCATATTCATCTGCTTTATCACCTATATATGAATCTGGGAATGTGGGTAGTTTTGTTTTTGCCAATGCGATCACATTGAAGAGAAAAAAAAACAATTAAATATCAATATATAATAGTTAAAATATATTAAAAACAATTATTCATATATTAGACAGTAAACGTGACTAAATTATTTGTAAGGATATGAAAGAAAAAAATACCATCCTAATTGTTGATGATGAACCTGATATTGTTAATTTAACTGAAAAGTTTTTAAAACTCGGAGATTTCAATACGATTACCTGCAATAACGGCAGAGATGCCATGGAAATTGTAAAGGAAAGCCACGATGAAATCGCTTTAATTTTACTTGATATAATGATGCCTGGTACTTCTGGTTATTCTGTATTAAAGGAAATTAAAACGCACGAGAAATATAAAGATATCATCGTCGTGCTCTTTACCGTCAAAAGTTTTAACGAAGACATCCAAAAAGGTAAAAAATTAGGAGCAGATGGTTATATAACGAAACCTTTTTCCGGGAAAGATCTATTGAAATTCGTTGAAAATATGTTAAAAGAAAAATTAAGCGCTTAAACTAAATAGAACTTTGAGAAAATTATAAAGATTAACAATATTAGGATTAGTATACAGGTAATCCTTCTTATTTTAGACCCGCCATTTGAACGGGGTTTCCTATCTTCTCGATTTAATAATTTTGGAAATAATGTGTGGTCATGAGGTTCTTTCTGATACCAATATGCTGTTGATGACCAATCATCCTTTCGATGGTTATCATGTCCATGTTCAATAGTTACAATAATTTTTTTGTTGAAATAAACTGGATCTTCTATATGATATCTATAATAGGTAATTTTACCCCTCCAATTAAAGCCTCCGGTTTTTATAGTACCATGATAGGGAGCGGAATATTTTTCTCTTTGCGAAAAAGCTTGGTTAACATAATCTTCTGTTCCAGTTCCATAAAGAGTGGGAAATTCTTTATCAATATCATCATCTATAAAGATCATATCATCTCCTTCACCTGGCCAATTAGTAAACCAAGGCATGAATGTAATATTATCAATATCTAAATGACATCCTACATAATGCCCCTTTCCTCTTACCTCTAAAATTTTGTAATTGTACTTTAGAGGTTCGGTGTTTAATCCTAAAAACATAAATCTAATTGGCTTCTTTGGTGTATATTTTTTCCCCGAGCTAGGACTCCGTATTTTTACTTTTGGTGGATTTTCTCGGCGCCATTGAGCATGAAATCTGCCATAATCCGCTTCATTCTCAAACCCGTTCTCATATAATTCATAATCGATATAATAATACAAGCGAAATCTCTTAGGATTATCATTTTCTAAAGTAATCTTAAAAGATTTTGAAAAAGGCATAGGCCACCAGCAATTAAATCCCCTCCCTTTGCGAGGGCTCATTTGAAGTGGCGTTGATACAAAGTTTTTTCGTTCACCATGTCCCATACCAAAAAAATCTCCGATAGGAACTTCAACACTAGGGCTATTTTCATCTTCCCCATCCCAATACATTCTAATAATTGCATTTCGTATTGAGTATTTTGAAATACACATACATGTGCACCATATATGAGTAATACAGCCTGCTCCTTGAATCTCACCTAACACAACCTTTTCTCCTGCTTTTATATCAATCCAATCACGATTTCCCCCTTTTTTATCGTAACTAGAAATTCTCCTCCTTTTTATTGAATCAGGTCTCAGTTTAGCAATATCATCCAAACTTGATTTTCCAAGTTTCATAAATGGTAATAAATCGTTAAGTTATTAAAGAATTTAGTCACAATTATCAAATAAAAATTAATTTTGTTAATTAAAGTTAAAAACTCTAAAAGAAGTGAATAAAAATTTCTTTTCTGATTGAACTATTGAAATAGAATTTCGAAATTTAATATTAATAAGCTACTTATACTTTTCATAAAAAATATCCCTAAAAGTACTCAGTATTTTAGTAGTATTGGGATAAAATTTAATTCCATTGTCATTCACAGGGGGATAATCTTTCCCGTATCCGTTTCCATAAAATCTATTCATGATAAACTCAAAAAAACCATCGCACTATTTATTGAAGAATGCCCCCCCACTAATTTCCATCTACCTTCTTTTTAGTCCTATTACTATTCACTGGTTGAGATATCCCCGAACTTTATTTGAGAATAAGATAATCTAGAGCAGACTGTTGCTGATTAAGAGTTGAAAGTGACCCAAGAGTAATATTTTTAACCAAATTTTCTTGAGCCTTGAAGTATAACTCTTTTAATTCATTTATTGATGCTTTATCTCTGAATTTATATTGGAATACAAAAAGTGGAATACGGGTTATATCATAAAAAGAAGTCAAATTATTCTCAATTAAAGCTTTATTTAATTCAAAATTTTTAGATATTTTTTCTAGCCTAACATATGCTTTTAGAGATTCAATTTTTTTTTTAGATTTTATCTGTGCAGACACGATATCAAGAATAGTCTTCGATTCTTTCTCATCTGTTATAGTCTTCTTAAAATCATCGATAGTTCTGATTTTTATTCCTGATTTTTCTAAGACTGATTTTAGTTTTAAATCAGAAATAACCTTATTTAAAGATACCAGATTGGGGTTCTGTTCTTCAGCAGTTTTTTGTAACTTAGTTAATATTTTATCAGTATATTGTCTCTCAGGAACGTTTATTTTAGAACTTTTTATTGCATCTTTAATATCTTTTAAATTTTTTGATGCTAATTCTTCTATATCAAAATTTTGACATAGAATTACGGCTAATTCAGGATTTATTCCAAAATTAGCCGCCATAGTTGTAGCATCTTTGATTAATTGAATTTTATCTAATTCGATTTGGAATTGATCATGCATCTGCTCGTTCTCAATACTTAAAAACATTCTCTCATCATTAATGAACTCTCTTAGTATTTGTAATATTTTATCATCAACACCAATAATTTCTGCTATTTTCACATGAGCAGGTATTATAATAAATCGCTTTGTAACAGGATAATGCTTTAGTTTTATTTTAGATTCGAACGGATTTTCTATATTTTCTCGATTAATGCTCGTTAATCTTTTCGCTAAAAATGTCTGTAATTTTTCATCTTTTATATCCTCTAAAGAAATTGATTTAAGAGTAACTATTATTTTTTCAAAAGTTATATTTTCTGGATTTTCTCCCAGTTTTTCAATGATTTTCTTTTTAAATATCAGTCCAAATGGAATTGAACTTAGAGCTATCATCATTAAAATATCTACAGCTTCTTGAGGAGAGAGAGATTTGATGGCTGAAGGATCATTGGGATTAATTCTAAGCTTTTTAACAAATGCTTGAACAGTTAAACCTTTATATTTTCGGAAAATTTTGCTATATCTCTTGAAATATCGCCTTTTTTCATCTTTTTCATTTATTACTGAATTCATAATTATATTATTATATGTTTGAATGGACTTCTTTTGAGAGAAAGTCAATATCAATTGATTTTTATCTCAAAATTTAATCGGATTAAATTAAATTATGATTATATAATATTTAACAATTTTGTATAATTTCATATTACACATTAAGGAATTCAGAAAAAACAATTAGGATATTAGATTTAATCAATATTATTATACATATTTACCATGTATCCGTGGTCTTAATTTTGCTATATTGTCTAAACTTGAATTTCCAAGTTTCATAAATGGTAATAAACCGTTAAATTATTAAAGAATTTAGTTACATTTATCAAGTAAAAATTAATTTTGTTTATTTTATCTCAAAAACTCTAAAAGAAGTGAATTAAAATGGTAATCGAACTTGAGGATGACCGAGTTCCTTTTTATACCCAATATGTATCCGTAGCGATAATTGTCATTAATGTACTAGTTTTTTTAGTTCAACTTATGGATCCTACAGGGAATATGTTTATCTATGAAGCAGCGTTCATTCCTCGGGATTTATTTGAGGGTAGAAGATACTGGACTATTATTACTTCAATGTTTATGCATGCTGACTTCATACATATCCTTTTTAACATGTGGTTCTTTTTCGTAGTCGCCGATAATTGTGAAAAAGCAATGGGACATTTATATTTCCTAATCACATATATAGTATCTGGTATTGTAGCTGCGTTGTTCCATGCACTTTTTACTCTATTAGTCCCTTTCATGATGGATATTCCCACATTAGGGGCATCAGGTGCTATTTTTGGAATTATTGCTGTTTATGGAATACTCTTCCCTAAAAATAAATTGGGATTATTAGGAAGTTCTAGAGTAAGGAAAATATCAGCACAGCAATTTATACTCATATATTTTGTAGCCGAAATAATATATGCAATTGTTTCTTTAGGAGCCACAGGTACTGCTCATATGGCACATGTAGGAGGTTTCATTGCAGGTGCTTTTTTTGCTTATCTCTTTAAATTGTTTAGTAAAAAATATTGATGAATAACATCATATTGAATATTATTAATAAAATTTTTTTTTTTTGATGAATTTAAATTCTTAAATTACTGTTTTTAAACCATTTCTTAATTAGATTCATTATCTCAAATTTTTTGAATCATAAATAATTTATAAATACTTAAATTACTAAATTAATCATTAATTAAAAAAAATTTAAGAATTAATATGACTACAAAAATAGTAGTAATTGGAATGGGATATGTAGGAATCCCGATGGCCGCTCTACTAGCCGACGTGGATGATTTCTATGTCACTGGAATACAAAGACGATCTCAGAGAAGTGGATGGAAAATTGATTATCTTAATGCAGGAAAAAATCCATTTGAAGGCGATGAGCCAGGTTTGGATGAATTAATTTCACGAGTGGTTAAAAATAAAAAATTTCATGTAATTGATAATTATAACGTTTGTAATAATGCAGATTATATCTTAATAGATGTACAGACACCCGTAGATGATCATAAAATTCCGAGATATGAATCTTTAAAAGATGTCTCTTCTTTAGTTGCTCCGCATTTGAAAAAAGGGGTAACAGTCATCATAGAATCAACCGTTGCGCCCGGAACAACAGATAATATTGTTAAACCTATTTTAGAACAAGGGAGTGGTATGCAGAGAGGTAAGGATTTTTATTTAGTTTTTTCGTTTGAGCGGGTTATGCCAGGTAAACTTCTGGAATACATTACGGATTTCCCAAGAGTGATTGGGGGTGGTTGCGAGGAAGCTAATAATAGAGCAAAGTTCTTATATGGAAAAGTGGTGAAAAAGGAGCTTCAAATAACAGATACACTTACAGCAGAACTAACAAAATGTATAGAAAATACATATAGAGATGTGAATATCGCATTTGCTAATGAAATGGCATTGGTAGCAGAAGATTTTAATCGAAATATCTTTGAAATTATTAGATTAATTAATTATAGACATGACAGAATGATGCACACTCCCGGTTCGGGAGTTGGCGGGCATTGTCTTACTAAAGATCCTTGGTTACTAATGTATGGTTTAGAGACATACACAGATCGAAAAAATATTCCAAAAATATTACCAGAATCAAGAAGATTAAACGATTGGATGCCTGAACATATGATTGAATTAATGGAGGATGCTTTAAATGAAGCAAAAAAGCACGATAATTTAAAGATTGCACTTATGGGCGTTGCGTATAAAGCTGATACCGATGATACTCGCAATACCCCAACTGAGAATATTGTACAGACTTTACATCAGAGATATCATTCACATAACATTACCTATATAGCTCATGATCCATATGTCAAAGAAAAAGATTATAAGATGACTGAATTAACCGATAATATTGATAAAGCAGTCAAGGATGCTGATGTTTTGATATTCGCAACTAATCATAAACAATATTATAATCTTGATCTTGATGATCTTAAAAAGAAATTAAAAAAGAATGCGGTAATTATTGATGGTCGCAATAT
>JBHLNT010000152.1:0-10336 GCA_048941265.1 Promethearchaeota archaeon | reverse complement strand
CAAAGTAAAGCAACTGGAGAGAATACAATTTTTCTAGTGGCAGATAAATTTCCTGAAACAGACCTTGAGAAATTTTTAAAAAAATTTCAAAAAAATAATATAATCAATTACTCAGATTTATCAAAAAAAGAATTAACTCAGTATAATATTTGTAATAAAAGAAAGTTTATTAAAAAAATAAAAAAAACACAAAGAATTATTTCTTTAACTGAAAAGGGAAAAGTAATAAAACCAAATGAAATGGAGGAACTAATGCAAATCAGTAAAATCACTCCAGAAATGCTTAGTTCGGGAACTTGGAAAGATTATAATCTTAAGCCATTTGATGTGACTAAACCAGGACCATTATTGAAAGCTGGAAAATTACATCCTATGGTTAATTTAATAAATGAGATAAGAGAAATATTTATTTCATTAGGTTTTACAGAAATCAGAGGCCCTATTGTTGAGAGTGCCTTTTTTAATTTTGATGCCCTATTTCAACCTCAAGATCACCCTGCCCGAGAAATGCATGATACATTTTATTTAGATAATCCCAAAATAGCAAAATTACCAGAAAAGGATAGAGTTAAAGCTGTTAAAGAAACTCACGAAAATGGAGGAGATTCTGGCTCTTTAGGATGGGGCTATAATTGGGATGAAGCTATTGCTAAAAAAACACTTTTAAGAACTCACACAACCGCAACAACCATAAGAAGATTAGCAGAATTTTATAGAAATAACGATGTACCACCAATTAAAGTATTTTCAATTGATCGAGTATTTAGAAACGAAAAACTTGATAAATCACATTTAGCAGAATTTACTCAAATAGAAGGAATTGTTATTGGAGAGAGAGTAACTTTATGTGATCTAATTGGTGTAATTAAAGAATTTTATAATAAGATTGGATTTGAAAAAGTAATTACTAGACCCGGTTTTTTTCCATACACCGAGCCTAGTATGGAAATAGCGGTTTATTACGATAAATTAGGCGAATGGTTAGAGATGGGAGGTTCCGGAATATTTAGACCGGAAGTGACGTATCCCTGGGGTATTAAAAATCCAGTAAGAGTACTCGCGTGGGGTTTAGGTCTTGAACGATTAGCTATGCTGAAATTTGGACGGGAGGATATCCGAGACTTATATATTAATCCGATTAAATGGTTAAGGCAAGAATCATACTAAGAGGTGTAAAAATGCCAACATTAGATTTGAAAATTGAAAGATTAGAAAGATTAATTGGACGTAAATTAGATATAAAAGAATTAGAATATGATTTACAGTGGATAAGCTTAGATTTAGAAGATGTGGATGAAGAAGAACAGAAAATTAAAGTTGAATATAATCCAAATAGACCTGATTTTTCAAGCCCAGAAGGAATAGCACGAGCACTTAAAGGTTATTATGAAGTGGAATTAGGATTACCTTCTTATACCATTTTTCCGGGAGATATTGAAATGAATGTGGATTCTAGTGTAGATAGAGTTAGACCATACATAGTTTGTGGTGTAATAAGGGATATTAATTTGGATGAAGACGAAGTTTCTACTTTAATGAATATTCAAGAACAGCTACATTGGGCTGTTGGAAGGGATAGAAAGAAAGTTGCGATCGGTGTCCATGATTTAGATAAAATTATCCCGCCATACAGATATCTTGCTGTAAAGCCAGACTCAATAAGTTTTATTCCTTTACATGGTGATGGATATCCTATGAATTTAGAAGAGATTCTTCTATTACATGAAAAAGGAATTGAATATGCCCATATATTAGAAAATAAAGAGGTATATCCTGTATTATTAGATAGTAAAGATGAAGTTATCTCTTTTCCGCCAATTATTAATGGGATCCTTACAACTGTAACGGACGACACTAAAAATTTATTTTTAGACATAACGGGTACAGATTATAAAGCAATTAATCTAGCATTGAATATATTGTCAACTATGCTTGCTGATACAGGTGCAAAAATCGAAAGTGTTAAAGTAAATTATCAAGGAGATTTGGGTCAAATTATCACACCAAATTTAGATCCAACAAAATGGGAAGTAAATATTGAATATATAAATGATTATGTTGGATTAAATTTGACAGACACTGAAATGATTAAATGTTTTAAAAAAGTTAGAATGGATGCAAAAAAATCCAAAAAAAAGGGGTATTTAGATATTTGGGTTCCTGCTTTTCGAGGTGATATAATACATCCTGTTGATTTTACGGAAGAATGTGCGATTGGATATGGATATTACAATTTGCCGTTAACGATTAGAGAAGGATGTATTGGGCAATATCATCCGATAGAATCCTTTGCAAATAAATTAAGAAAAATTATGATTGGTGCCGGATATTTAGAGGTCTTAAATTTTATGTTGACAAACTCTGAAAAAAATTTTAACTATATGAGAAAAAAATTTAAGAAGTCTAAGATCCTACAAATCGCCAATCCAGTATCAAGAGAATTTGATACTACAAGAACAAACATTTTACCCAAATTAATGGAAACTCTACTTTTTAATAGATCAGAGGAAAAACCAATAAGAATCTTCGAAGTCGGAGATGTAATATTATTACGACCTAGAGAAGAAACTGGAGCAACAAGAGATTTACACATATCTGCCGTTTCATATCACGATGATGCAGATTTCACAGAAATTAGGTCAACTTTAGATTTTGTAATGCTTTCGCTAGGATATTTTGATAAATTTGAAATAAAGCCAGGAAAAAATGAAACATATATCGATGGCCGGTATGGAGATATATATTTAAATGGGAAAAAAATTGGTGAAATTGGTGAAATTCATCCAGAGGTTTTATTAAATTTTAAATTAGAATTTCCTGTATCTGCATTAGAATTGAATTTGCAGGATTTTATCTAAGAAAAATTAAGAATTTTTAATATGAAAATCAATACTGAAAATGTTCAACTAAATAATGATAAAAAAAAGGAGTTAAGAAAAAACAATTTTGAAAAAAGTATTAATATTTATTAAAAATGAAATAAGGATTTAATATACAAAAAATAATTATTTTTCCAATTTTAAATGATAATTATTTCTAAAATCATAATTGAATACTGATTGCTGTAATGAAAATTAGTTTTGTAATTCCAACATACAACGAACATGGGAATATTTCTCGATTAATAGAGGAAATCAACAAGGTATCAAAGGAGAACAACTATAATTATGAAATAATAGTAGTTGATGATAATAGTATAGATGGAACAATACATGATATTCATATACTTCAAAACTCTCAGAAAAATATTCATTTAATTGTTAGAGAGAAATTGATGGGTATTGGCACTGCACATATAGAGGGCTATAATTACGCCAAGGGTGATCTAATAATCTCTATGGATGCGGATTTATCACATCCTACAGAAAAGATTCCTGAATTTGTACTTAGAATTAAAAATGGGAAAGATATGGTCATGAGTTCTAGGTACATTCCGGGAGGAGAAAGTGATACACGCTTTAGTTATTATATATTAAGCAAGTTAGGAGGGTATTATCTTTCAGCAATGCTCAAAATTAATATTAAAGACTTTTCAACAGGATATCGTGCGATTAAAAAGCAATTGTGGGAGAAAATTAAAGATTATAAATATTCCAAGAAAAATTTATTTTTAATCGAGAGTGTATATTATGCGTATAAACATGGAGCTAAATTATCAGAGGTTCCAATATATTTTAAAGACAGAGAAATCGGTAATTCAAAAACTTCAATGTTCAGAGAAGCAATAAAAGCATTATTTTTACCACTTAATTTGAGAATTTTATGGAAAAGGAGATACCTTTTGAACTCTAATATGAGGCGCTTTTTTTAATTTCTTATATCTAAAGGTCCAAAATTTATTACCTCAAAAATTAATTAAGAATCCAAAGCCTATGGTAATAACTTCTGCGAAGACATACCATACTTCAAAAAATCCAACAAGTATAAGAGATTTAAAATTAAATTTCATGGTAATCAAAGTTTTGAATTTTTCGTCGCGACAATTTAATGATCACGATCATTAAAAGAGCATAGATATAATCTGCCCGTAATAATACGAGTTCAATTGGAATATTAATAATAATTGGAAAAACTCTTGCTAAGTAATGTATTTCAGGCATGAAATATAGTAAAACGATACAAACTAAACCTAATAAGATTAAGAAATTAGTTTTGATAAAGTTAGTTAAAGTTTCACAGTCTTCAAAGTGTTTAATAAATAATATTTCAATCGCAGGAAGTAGTACAATATAATAACGTGGTGCTGCAATCATTGTATAAAATAACAATGCGAAAAGGCTAAAATAACCAAATTTTTCTTCAAGCTTTAAATTTTTTTTATGATGAATTAAAATCGTTATTAAACTCATTATAATTAAAGATAGTAATAACAAATCAAAATTCAATGCTGAAAGATCATAATGTAAAGACAAAACTTGGAAGAAATGAGAGATAACATCGGTCGGTAATCTAACTCTATTTTTAATCAGATATTCATATGTTAAATTACGCCAATAAACTTTCTTTCTTCCTCTCCATGAACCTCCGAAGAAAAAAAAGATTGATTCTGGCGCTACAAAAAATATAATAAAAATCATGAAATTTTGGATAGTAAAAACTAGAATCATTAGTAAATAATTTTGAATTTGCTTTTTAGTAAAAATATCTTTAAACTTTATATTATAAAATAAATAGAGGAAAATGAGAAAAAAAAATTGAGGGCTAATTCCTATTGCAAAAATTAAAATCATCCATTGGACAAATTTGTATTTAATATTTTCACGATCTTTATTTAATTCTCTATATTCAATTTCTCTTCTAATAAAAATGATCAAAAAACAAGCAGTCCACATTTTGCTAGTTAAATAATCAAAGAGTTGTACATATCTAAGACCATTACTAATTGCGAGAAGAAATAGAATGCGATGCAACTTGCGATCTACATTTTTGATTTTAAGAATTTGATCAAAATTTATTATCAGAAGATATGATAAAAGTAAAGTGATTATAAAATAAATCCAGTGAGCTGTCTCAAAAGATAAAAGTGCGATAGGAGCAAAAATTGTTGCTATACAAGGAGTATAAGGATATTGAGGCTGAATTGCATCTGAATACACCAATTCTGGTTTTGTAAAAATATATTTCGCAGCGTAATAAATAGCTGGAAAGTCAGAGGCTCCAAGTATGTTAAAATTATCTTTTATTAAAGATATTAAAGCCCAAAAAGAGATACAACATGTAGGAACTAGAAGATATAAATGATCTATTATTTTTCTTGGTATATAATTTGACATTCTTGAATAACTTATGTATTCATACAATAAATCGATAAATTTTTGATATTTTATATTTATTCCTAAATAATAGTTTAATAGAAAATTCAATTTATCGATTTAAGTTTAGTAATTTGAAGCAATTAACAGAGTTCCTATTATTTTCTAAAATCTATATTAGACTTTTGAAATATTTAAATGGATTTTTTAAAATATTTCTAAAAGCTTTAATATTACTTGTAAAAATTATATTTATAGATAAATCAAAAAAAAGAATTAATTATCATAATAAAAATCATTCTTTGAACTGTTATGAGTGAAATTGACAATAACAGAAAAAAAATCAATGATATTGATGATAAGATCATAGATTTGTTAAGTAAACGGGGGAAACTAGTAAAAATCATAGGTGATATTAAAAAGAAAGAAAATATTGAGATATTTCAGCCGGAAAGAGAGAAAGAAATAATTGACAGAATTAAACAAAAATCTACTATCCTGAAACAAGAGAGTATTGAATCTATTTGGAAAGAAATTTTTGGAGCATGCAAGGCCATTCAAGGATCTGTACCTAAAGTAGGGTATTTAGGACCACAGGGAACTTTTACACATCAAGCGGCATTACAATTTTTTCCAAAGGCTGGGACAAGGTTTATTCCATGCAAAAATATAATAAGGATATTTGAAAATATTGAAAAAGATATACTGGAATTCGGAGTAATACCAATCGAAAATAGTCTTCAGGGCACTGTCAGAGAACCTTTAGATTTATTAATTGATAAAAACCTTATAATTTATGGCGAAATCGAACTTAGAATTATTCATCATTTAATTTCATTGAATAAATCTCATATCTCAAAAATTAAAACCATTTATTCTCATCCCCAGGCTTTTGCACAGACCAGCACATGGATAAAAACTAAATTACCAACAGCTAAGTTAATAAGCACAAATTCGACTGCAGAGGCTGTCAAAATAATTAAAGATTTAGATAGTGAAAATAATGGAGCGATCGGAACTGATATTGTATGTGAAATCTATAATTTAAAGATTTTAGAATCAAATATTGAAGACAATCCTTCTAATTTCACAAGATTCTTAATTATCTCAAAAAACGAAAACAATTTGAAGAAAGAAAAAGTTAAAACATCTATAGTTTATGTTGTAAAACATGTACCTGGTGCATTGTACAGTGTATTAAAATTGTTTGCTGATGCCAATGTAAATTTAACAAAAATAGAATCTCGTCCAAGAAGAAAGGGAAAATGGGAATATATATTTCTCATGGATTTTGAGGGAGATAAAGATGATCCTAAAATTCAAAAGGTTTTAGAACTGATGAATCAAAATGTAATTTGGTATAAAATTTTAGGTTCTTATCCATACAAATAAACCTTTATCGTAATTTTGCTGATTTGGAAAGTTTTTTACATTAATAATTATATAATTAATTTATCTATATCAATAAAGAACAGATATGAGATTTGACTGATGAATATAAGAATAAATGGTCGTAAATATGATGAGATAAGAAATACTACAATCGAAAGAAATTTTCTTAAATATCCAGAAGGTTCAGTATTAATCACACAAGGTAATACTAAAGTAATTGTAACTGCCTCAATTTTAGATTATGTCCCCAAATTTCTAGAAGATACAGGTACAGGATGGATTACGGCAGAATATAGTATGCTACCGCGCGCTACTCAAGTTAGAAATAGTAGAGATAAAACAAAGGGAAGAACTATTGAAATTCAACGCCTAATAGGAAGGAGTATAAGAGCAGCTTTTAATTTTGAGAAAATAGGAGAGCGTACAATACGGATAGATTGTGATGTAATTCAAGCAGATGGTGGTACTAGATGTGCCTCAATAACGGGTGCTTTTGTAGCAGTTTTCGATGCCTTGAAATACCTTTATGATGAACGATTAATTTACGACTTTCCTAATTACAAAATAACAGCAGCAGTGTCTTTAGGAATAAAAAACTCTGAATTATTATTAGATCTAGATTATAGCGAGGATTCTAAGGTTGATGTGGATTTTAATCTTGTTATGAATGAAGACATGGAATTTATAGAAATTCAAGGAACTGCTGAGGGTGCGCCATTTAGTAGAAAAAATTTAATTGAGCTTTTAGAATTAGGAGAAAAAGGAATTTCTGATTTAATTCAGATCCAAAAACAAGTATTAAATTTGTAAATTTCTTTTATCCTTTTATATCTATTTTATAATAAACTTAAGCTATTTTAAACTATATCTGCTTAAAAGTGATAAATATAAGACTGCTCAATAAAATTAAGATATTAATTAGATTATTATTGACAAATCCCCAGGCCTTAAAAAGAAGACTTTTTTCTAAACGATTTATTAATAAATATATAAAATCACTAAAATCAAATCAAAAATTAAAGATCGTTTTTGGGGGCCATTGGTCAAATAATCCTAACTGGTTAATTTTAACTAAATTAGAGCAAGATATCACAAAACGATTAAAATTTAGCGAAGAAACTGTAGATGTAATTTTTACAGAACATGTTATAGAACATTTAACTTTTTTAGAAGCAATTAATTTTATGATAGAATCAAAAAGAATTTTAAAAAAGGGAGGTATTTTCAGAGTGGTTTGTCCAATGATTGATAATTTAAAAAATATAGACTTTAGAACTCCTAATAGTCAAAAAATATTAAATAATAGAATTTTACCTTTTTTTAAAGAAGAAAATAATAGACTTCTGGAATTAGATTTGAATGGTATTTTTGAAGACCCGGAACTATTTCTATTTCATAGTTTTTTTAAGAAACATGGACATGAGTTTATATGGAGTGCAAATCTAATGATAAAAGTACTTCATAAAATTGGTTTTGAGTCTGTAAAAGTATGTGAAATAGGAAAAGGATTAGATCCTGAAGCTTGCATTGAACGTAGGCGTAGAGGCATTTATGTAGGTCATAATTGGAAAGAAGAATTAAACTCTGAAGAGATTTTTGATATGCAGAGTATCGTGATTGAAGCAATAAAATAAGTAAATGATCCTAAAATCAATATATTAATAGATTAATGAGCTTCAATGCCTAATTGTTCTGGATGGTCTTGAAAATATTGAACTCCATCTTTTATAATATCTATTATGGATCTTACGGGCTTCCAACCAATATCTTTTACGATTTTATCATTTTTACCAATTAATAGTGGGACTTCACTTGGTCTCATTCTTTTAGGATCTATGTATATATCGGCAGAAATATTGAATATCTTTTTTGATAACTCAACATAATCTGCAATTTTAATTCCTTTTCCACTACATACATTATATGGTTCACCATACTTTCTATTTTCACTTAGTAAAATATAAGCATTTACAGTATCTTTAACATGAGTAAAATCTCGAATAGAATTAGGATTCCCGATAACAATAATATCTCGCTGCTGGTTCAGAATTTCAACAATTTGTCTATGAACTACACTAGTTACAAATTGAATTCCTCTTCTAGGACCCTCGTGATTGAATCCTCGTGTGATAATTGAAGGCACTCCATAGGAATTATGATACAACCAAGCAATTTGTTCAGTAGCTACCTTAGTGATTCCATAAACACTCCTTGGACGAAGTGGATTTTTTTTTAAGTCCTCTGTTACAGGCACTTCTTCTGGATCCACTAACCCATATTGTTCACTACTGCATGCGACTTGAATACTCTCTAATTCATTGCCAAATCTCCTTGCTGCTTCAAAAAGTTGAATCGTTCCTTTAATGTTATTGGTAGACACTCGTGCCGGTTCTCTAAAAGACGTAGGAACAAACGATTCTGCTGCAAGATGAAATACTGCATGCGGTCGAATTTTATCAAATATTTCATAAATTCTCTCTGCACTTGTAATATCCGCTTCATGAAGGATGATATTCCCGCGTAAATGTTCGATATTTTCATGCATTGGTACAGCATGTCTGCGTATCGTTCCATGAATTTCACATCCCAAATCTAATAGTTGTTCAGCTAAATGACTACCTGCAAATCCACTAATGCCAGTAATAAGAATTCTCTTGTCCTTCCAATATTTTTCATCAGGTAATGCCGTTGTTTGATTTTTAAATTTTTTTAAATATTCATCAATGGTATTAGATTTTATGATAAATCCTTGTTTTTCAAGCTCTATTACTCGTGGATTTTCTTCAATAACCTCTGTAATTGGTATAAGATTATCCGTAACCATATAAATATCAAATTTATTATTTATTTTTAACTTTATTATTAATAATATCCTAAAATTTTAATAAAAGATTAAATTTCCTTTTAAATTGTAAACTTATTGTCAACTTTGAAGCGTTTTAATAATTTTTCCATCTAACTCGTTAATATATAATTTAATTTTATTTAATTTTACATAATTTTTATCACTCATATCTTTCTTTATTAGAGTTAGACATGATATAATTTCACGAGATTTTAATTTATTTCCCTGCTTAATTATCCCAAAATTTTCCTTTTTTAAGAAATAGGGATATTCTGAATTGATCCTTCTTACTTCTTCTTGATTTAATTTCTTTATCAAGACATCACATCCTTCTGTTTCTTTTAAAAATCTTTTTATTTGAAAATTCTTATTCAAAACTTTAATGATATTATTAAAATACATTTTCGATATAAAATCTTTTTAATATTTTTTGAGTAATTAACAAGAATATCTTAATGGTTTATTTAAAATAAATTATATTATTGAATCATAACACTAGTTATCAAAAACATTAAAATTTTAAGAGAATGGAAATAAAATCATTTATCGGTCGAATACTAGATAACCCTAATGAAATTTGGAGAGATTTAAGAAAACAAATTGAACAGGATCGATATTTAAAGACTCAAAATGATATAAATCTAAGCTATGAATATTACACACCACCTAAAAATCCTTTAGACTTTATTTCAAAACGATACCTTCTATATCCTTATCATTGTTATCATATTGCAAAGCATTCTGAAGAGGATACGGTTTTCCAGATACACTTTCAATTTCTTGGTGATTTAGCTTTATTTTTAAATTATAAAAAAACGATAATAACTTGTCATGATATTTATAATTT
>JBHLNT010000019.1:0-42852 GCA_048941265.1 Promethearchaeota archaeon | reverse complement strand
TAGAAGAGAAAGAGGTGTTGCTAATCTACAAAACCTTAGGGCGATTGATGATTCTGCTATTAATTGTACTTTTCCAAGTCCCACATTTGTAAGAATGATTAATTATATTAATGCAGCAACTGGTCATGATTATGATAAAAAAACCTTTATTACCGTAGGGGAACGTATTAACAATATAAAGAGAGTGATAAGTTGTAATTTGGGAATAACTCGACAAGATGATAGATTACCCAAAATTGTTTTAAATCCTTTAAGTTCTGGTAGAACTGCAGATATAGTGATCAATCTTGATCAAAACTTAGAAAATTATTATAAAGAACGCGCTTGGGACTGGGAAACTGGTCGACCAACAGAAGAAAAATTAAAAGAGCTCGGCATTCAATAAAATTCTTAATTTTTTTTTATATTATTCTATTTCTCGTTTTTATTTAGTAATTCAATAACTTCCTCAGGCAAGATTTCTCCTTTTGTTTTCATTCGATTAAACATATCAACTACTTCAGGAATAGAAACTCCATAAATGTGGAGCGAATTACTAAAATCCAAATAATGTCCTATTTCTGCTCCAAGATTTTCAGCCACATTTTTCTGGATTCTAACCATGCCATTTACATTAGCTTCCCAGGCACGAAAAAGATCTCGACTTCTCCAAGTTGTTTGCATTATAAGTTTTCCTCCTTTTATTCTCATATAAATTCTTTGAAGACAAGGAGGATCAATATGATAGGGATCGATAAGCGGTCTCCATGTAATTGCCTGTGCTCTGCGACTATAAGGACTTTTTTTTAATTTTTGAATTATATAATCAATTTGATTTATCTTTGGAAAATTTAAAATACCAATAGGGAGTTTTTCAATTCCTAATTGGTCAGAGATTTTTTTATCCAGGTCAAATTCTACTCCATTTTTTAATTTCCATGAAGTTGATTCTGGAGTGCTCTTGATTTTTTCAGCTTTTATTAATTTCTGGTGTTTTTTAACGAATTCATTATCAACAAATTCTATGTCATAATTCGCATGAATGGTATCTTCCAGGGAAAATGGAGTGTAATTAAATATTCTATCATGATACGAATATGGGAAACTAACGCCCGAATCCCATATATAATGATCATTTTTTCCTTCCATAATTTCTTCAATATAGCCACTCTGTATAGATCCTATTAAAAAAGTGTCCGCCATATTTCCATAGACTTCATAAGAGTTACCATATTTTGACTTGATTTTTAAGATTTTGTCTCCTCGCTTAATTGGGTTACTCATAGGATTTTTGATTTCAATTAACACCGTCGCATCTTTAGAAGGGGGTTCTTCAGGTTTATCATATTCTGTTTTAATATCATCACCGGTATATAACACCTGCG
Organism: Promethearchaeota archaeon; assembly: GCA_048941265.1. Classification (GTDB taxonomy): domain Archaea; phylum Asgardarchaeota; class Lokiarchaeia; order Sigyniarchaeales; family SOKP01; genus LW40-45. The sequence continues at coordinate 41,488 of JBHLNT010000019.1, read as the reverse complement.
CTAAAGCAGAAAGCCAAGCATCTCGGACATTATCTTTAGAAATAAATAATACTTTTGCCATGTTATATTATGAATTTTGAAGTATTCTTATATAATTTATCTGTTAAAACTTTAATAAAGCCTCACAAATCTTAATAGATTCAGATAAATCTAATGATTTTATAGCATTTTTACTTTTTGAAAGATGAAGGAGGAAATTTCAATGGTTAAAGTAGTTTTGATTCCTAGTTACTTAAAGCATATAGAAAAAATTTTCCAATAATAATTATTAATTCTTTATTAATTTGCGCTTTTAGCTAAAAAAAGGTTTTTTAGTTTTAATTTAGTGTAATTTTATGTTTTATGCGAAGTATTTAAATGAGGCTTATAAATGGTTAAATTTATAAAACCTACATATATAATTATTTTAAGAAAATTCATATACTAAAAAAATTATAAATAAGAGATGGTTATATGGGAAAATTTTCAGAAAAAATGAAAGATGTTGGAGCAAAAACAAAAAGCGGTCTCAAGAAAGTAGGAGAAGCTGGAAAAAAAGCAGGTAAAAAAGTAGGAGAAGCTGGAAAAAAAGCAGGACAAAAAATTAAGAAAAAAGAAGGAAAGGAAGAAGCAGCAGAATAAGAATAAAGCCAGATTTTTATCGAAATACTGCTTTTCTAATTTCAAATTTTCGTTTTTTTATTTTGTTATAATTTTATTTTTGATTATTTCTCATCAAAGATCCTAAAATTTACTACTTTAAAAGAGAATTTTTTTCATAAATATTACATGCTAAAATTTTTAAGTAGTAAATTTCCTTATTTTTACTATAATATAACCTTTCAAAAAACTATTTTTAAACCCAAAAAAGGTGGAAATTATGGGAGACGAAGAAGAAAAAAAGAAAAAAGAAGAAAAAAAGAAGAAAAAAGCCAAAAAAGAAGCAAAGAAAGATGTCAAAAAAGGAATGAAAAAATTTGGTAAGAAATTATTAAAAGGAGCCTTAGGGGACGATTAAAACTCAAATTTAAGCTAAGCTTCTTCTCTTATCATATAATTTAAATTTCAAAACTTTTTTTTTCTAATTTATAAAAATTTAGCATCAAAATTTTATATATTTTTTAATTTCTTTGATATAGAGAGTAATAAGATGATTATGAGGAGATATATATTAGTAGCAGAAATATAAAATATCTTATTCATATGGAACCTCCATTCAGTATTTTAGCTAAAAAATCAAAGGAAGTTGTATATTTTGATAAAGAATTAAAATTGATTGAATTAATTGATTTTTTTCAAGATAAATACGGCGAAGAATTTAAAAACCTTATTTGGGATAAAGAAAAAAAGGGTGAATTACATAAAATGCTCTCAATAATTATTAACGGAAGAACTTATCGAGATGAGAATTTTTTGGAAACTCCGTTAAAAGATGGTGATGATATCTCTTTTATCTATATATTTTTTGGAGGATAAACTTTTTTTTATCAAATCTCAATAAGAAAAGTTATTTAATATCTACTGAGATTTCTATATAGGAGTCTTCTTTTTTATCAGAGATATGTATATCTTCTATATTACATTCAACGGTTCGTCCTATCTCCCTAGAAAAAATAGCTTCCATAATCCCAACTGCCATATGAAAGTGATATATAAACTCATCTGTATCTTCTAAAAATTCTGATTTAGTAAATCTATATTTAGCCTTCATACCTGTTTCATCTATCTCAGGATCAGATATTTCTATAGTTGGCTGAAGTAAATCGTAAGAAGTGTAAAAATTCTTAAATATTTCAAAATATAACTTGATGATCGGACTTCCTTTTATCACTTTCATCTGTCTTTTAATCGTTGGACCAAAAGAAAAATCAATATATTGCAAAGCTTCTCTTCCTATTTGCTTAAAAGTGTGTTCTTTGTCAGGAAAGTGTTTTCTTAATCCTGCTAATATCGCTTTATAGTATGATATTGTGATCTCTTTTGGAAAATAGCCCTGTTTTCCCATAAAATAGAGATAATAAGCCCCAATTTTTTTACGGAATATTTTACTTCTATTTTCGAGTATGGAAATATATTTAGCAACCGTATTGCGTGAATGTTCGGTTCCACTTGCAATATCTGTTATTGTAACTCCTCCTGGATTCTGTTTAATATATTCCAAAATTTCAGCTTCATAGTCCTTGCTTTGAACTTTCTTGCTAATAACAAACTTCACCTTTACTCGAGTATAAAGATATATAATTTAATCATTCTTAATTTTTTTCTTTATAAGTTCTCTAAATACTCTCGAAGATTTCTCCAATCTATGTGAATCTACATGAAGTCTAAAATTAAAAAAAAAAAAGAATTTAATAGGTAGTTTTATTACTTTGTTTTTTTATTGTTTTATTTACCTTTTTTTTACAACTACTATTACAACTATAATAATCACTGCAGCAACAGCAATTATCGCAGCTGCCCACCACCATAAGTAAATCGGTCGAGTCTGCAATTCAAATTGCATGATGGTATCGCCGTCATATGCCCAATTATAGTATATAAGAACACCATCTCTATTATACTGCGATATAGAAGTAAAATCTTGAAAATCATCCTCATCAGGATTGAATGTAGTAGAAAGCCCATTTGCTACCTGCATAAAAAAGTACATTGAGGTTGCTACTTCGCAGTTTGCTTTTTCATCACGACCATCCCAATCATCTCCCCATTCATCATTAATTTCATCGACTAATTGAGACCATTTTATATTATTCGCTGGAATGAGATAAAAAAGCCCCTGATCTAGCCAAACAATATCTTTATAGAGATCTTTATCATATTTCCAAACTCTCCCTTTTTCATTATCCTCTTCTAGCTTCCAATCGAATCCATAATTACCAATATATCCTCGAACTTTAGAAGTATAAATATTACATCTATATTCAACATATTTATAATCATGGTCCTCTTTTTCATCTTTAAAAGATAAAATTTTGATTCTCCAGGCAACAATCTTTTCATCATATTCATTATCAAAATAATCATCAGTAATATTATCAATTATGTCCTGAATAAATTCAGAATCGGGATCGAAACCAAGGTGTTCATAATAATCTTCCCAGAAGTTTGCATATGGACCACTATCGAAGGTTGTGTACCATATCAATTCATCATCCTTCGCAATACCCACATAACTCGGTTGCGCAGCTACCGCAAAATTCATGAAAGGCATCAATAGCATTGAGGTTATTATTAAGGTAAATATTATTTTTGCATTTTTCATAATTTCATCATTTTTTAGATAAATTGGATTTTGGTATAATTAGTAAGTTCAAATTATTTTTAAATCTTTTTTTCTAGGTATTAATAATATTCAGAAATAGTTATCTCATTATGACAACTTATAAAAGTCTTAATAAGTGTAGTTCATTAGAAAAAACAACCTATAGATTAAATTTTATGTGATTTTCTCAATAAAAAGAGAAATCAAAAGTATACGAAAATATCACTCTATTATTTCACGAGTACAGGCAATTCATTAAAGGTTGCTAATTTTCTATCGTAAAAATTAAATGATAATGAGTTTAGAGCTTTCGCTAAAATATGGCAGGAGGAAATAATCGAATTTACAAGCGAAAAAGTTGGAATTATTTAACCAAAAACAGTAAAGTTATTTGCTCTATTTTATCTCAATAGATAATTCAAAGAAAGCATCGTTTTTGTTATTACCAACATGGATTTCTTCAACCTTACATTCTACTGGTCTCTCCATTTCCCTTTCCCACAATGCCTCAATAATTCCAGATACAATATAAAAATGATAAATAAAATCTTTCGTTTTATTTAAAAACTCTGAATTTTTAAATCTATAAACCGCTTTATTTCCTGATTCATCCATCATTGGCTCGGAAATTTCAATTGAAGGTTGCAAAATATCATATGATGGGTAAAATCTGCCAAAAACTTCAAAATACAATTTAGGGATGGGAATGTTCCGCAAGCTCTTTAAGCCTTTCCTAACTGTAGGACCAAATGAAAAATCGATGAAATTTAAACTATTACGTCCAATATCTTTAAAAACTTCCTCGTCATTTGGATAGTTTTTCTTCAATCCTGATAGAATTGCTTTATAATACGATGAAATAATCTCCTTTGGGAAATAACTTTTTTTAGAACTAAAATATAAGTTGTATGCCCCAACTTTTCTTTTAAATATCTTCTCTTTAAGTTCAAGCATAGAAACATATTTAGAAATCGTATTTCTTGAAAATCCCTTGGCTTTTGCTATGTCCGTTATTGTAATACCACTTGGGTTTTCTCTTATACATTCCAAAATCTTAGATTCATAATCAATAGATTCACTTTTCTTTGAAATGGCAATCTTCACCATATTTTTTTAAATCATAGTGAAATAAAAAATTATAGTTTATATGTAAGGTAATGACCTATTTATATTTGATCATTAGTTGTGATGCATAAAGTTGAGCATTAATTGTTAACATTTATAAAGAATAAAATCAGAATATAATTTAACAAAAATTTTTAATGTTTTTTCTAAAAAACTAAAGCAATATTGATCAATTAAACAAGGAATAGATGTTATAAATGAAGAAAAAATTAGTATATGGTATTATTTTTCTCACTATTTTTCTCATGAGCACTCTATCAACAACACGACCTGCTCTAGCGTACAAGTTTGGAGTTCCTAAAGAGGCAAAAGGAGTTAAGACAGAAAGTCAAGTAAAGTTGTTTGACCAGGATGAATGGGATAAACATTTAGGTAAAGAAGCAAGCGAACCTGATGATTACTTTTATGGGGATGCTGATAAAGTAGACGCAAAATCGAGAACAAAGGTACTTGAATGGAAAGAAGATAAACGTCAAATAGATTTTTTCGCAGATTTCGTTCTTAAAGCAGAAGTAGAAGTTGAAGACACACCAGAAATTACAGATTTTAACAGTGTTTTTGACTACATATATAATGGCATAACTGGTCTTTCTGATCTTACTAGCGAAGGTCCTGTGCTAGTAGCAGTAGCACTTAGTGTAGCACTTGCTCCAGGAGGATTTCAAACAGCACCAGCAGGCGATCCAAAAAATTGGACATGGACAAATGCTAGTGATGCTTTTTATTTGGCACAGGATTATCCTATTACTACAGATTATATAAATGAAAAATATCCAGAAAAATTAGATGGGACAATCCTTAAAAGAGACTTCTGGGAATTTACAGATGAACCATATAAAGCGAACCCAGATAGGCTGAAAGAAAAAATTCCATTCTTGGCTGATCCTCACGATTGGTATGATACATATAAAAAACTAAGAAATGTGAAAGATGAATTATTATCTAATATTGAGCCGCTCGTAGAAACCATAATTGCTATTAACACCTCTATAAACCAGTTATCTCCAACTGATTGGAGTAATCTAAACACCTCTGTAGCAAATCTTTTAACTGGACCTCTAGGAGGTTTTATCGTCCTTCCTCAGATAGGTGAAGCTAATCCGGGAGTAGAGAATTTACCATGGATGTTATTAGAATCTTCCTTAAAAGCAGATGGAACAAACTTTCTGCAAAATGGAACCACCGGATTATTAGCGATAAGTGATCTTGTTGGAACTCAAATTCCAGGAAAGTTTGGATTCTTATTCAATTTGCTTACAGAAGGCTTACCAACATATACCCCTGTACATGATTTTCTAGCGAGAATAGCAGACGATTTTGATATTAATGATAGGGCTGTTGAGGTAGGTATTCCTGGACTTGATCCGAGCGTAAAAGTTAGGGGAGACGTTGACGTTGACGGTAATGCTATTACACTTAAATTCGAATATCCTGACGGTACAGTAGATCCTGCAAATCCCGACAGAAAACTAAAAGATTGGGAAGTAACTTTTACTTATGGAGATATGGGAACCCAAGAATCAGTATCGTTTAAAGATGATGATGGCACGGAATTTTACCGATTGGAAAGCTTGCCAATGGATTATTTACAAATACCTGCGGTTAGATATCTTCTTTATCTCGTTGGCGGAATTTCAGCAGCTGTTATAATCGGACTTATTTACGTGGTTATGAGAAGAAGGAGAAACCGAGAATAAAATTATAAATTTTTTTTTTAATTTTTTTTTTTAATTTATTAAAATTTAGAAGTATTTCTATTATAATGAATTAAATTTCAAATATTGGAGTTTTATAATCTCTCTATAACTAATTCATAATAAGAATCCTCTTTCCTTTCAGAAATATGGACCTTCCCAACATTGCATTTTATTTTCCTTCTAACTTCTACATCCCAAAGTTCCTCAAGTATTCCAGCAATAATATGGGCATGTAGTATAAAATCGTCAGAGTCTTGTAAAAATGCTGAATTTGCGAATTTGAGTATGCTCCCTGTTTTATTCCCATTAATCTTTCTTGATGATATTTCAATTGTTGGTTGTACAACACTATATGTCGGAAAAAACTTCCCAAATACTTCATAATAAAGTTTCAAAAGGCGATTCACTTTAAAGCCTTTCAGTTCTTTTGAAATCATTGGCCCTAAAGAAAAATCTATATATTTATAACAAGTCCGTCCAATATTTTTAAAAATCTCTTCTGAATCAGGAAAATTTTCTTTTAAACCATGTAAAAGACCTTTATAATATGCTATAATATATAATTTTGAAAATGAATCTCTCTCCGCGCAAAAATATAATTTATAGGCGCCTATTTTCCGACTAAAAATCTTCTTCTTGACTCCTAAAATCGACACATACTTCGAAACTGTATTTCTTGAGATTTCTGTCTCATCTGCTATATCAGTAATAGTAACGCCGTCTGGATTTCTTGTAATATACTCAAGTATTTTAGCTTCAAAATCTTTAATCTCATTTTTTTTCGAAATTGTAAGGTTCACCTATATCTGGTAAAAAGGGTATCATGTCGAATGGTTCCCACTCTTTTTATTTGAAATAAATTTCATGTGATTTAAAAAATTATTGTTAATCTTTATTAATTGTTGTTAAAGATACTTGACTTATGCCCTTAAATTCAAATGAAAGATTCAAAAATGATTATTAAATTGTTAAAAGCTTTCACACTCTTATGAAAGGTTAAAATTTTAAATACATTTGTTTTTTTTTTTAACTTTTTATTTCTATTGATTTTTCCAATCAATATCTACTAATCATCTTTTCAATATTTTAAAATATTGAAATTTTGGCAGCAATAAGGATTAATATAAGAACAAATCCAATTATAAACGGATTTAAATAATTGTCTTGCAATTCAATTTTGCTTGTTAGAAGATCGATCAAAACAAATACAATAGAAAGCATAAAGGCAATGAACAATGTTAATTCTAATCCCCAATTTGATAGTTGAAAATGGTTAGAAAAAACCACCGCAAAAACTGTACAAATAAAGGTAAATATAAACCCACCTATATAGCCTTCAATGGATTTATTTGTACTTTTTGGAAAATGATGTTTTTTATTCCCGCTTAGTATGCCAATCATGGAGGCCATCGCATCAGCCACAGAAGTTATTAAAATAACTATAAAAAAGATAGGAAAAATAAAAAAAATAAAAGGTCCAAAAGAAAAAACCATAATAGAAGTACTTGAAAAAGAATCTAATTCATCAGGAGTGAGTCCTGCTTTACACATTTTAATAGCCGTTGGAGGCATGTAGCTAAAATCAAATAAACGAATTAAATCTTGAGCTATAAAAGTTAAGGCAAAATCGATACCGATGATAATTATGATAAACATCGCATAATCAATCCAAGCACTTCCCAAGAGATCAAAAAAGAAATAATAGACTATTATAATACATAATCCAACCACAGCTCCAGGAAGAATATGAGTAATCCTGCGCTTTATTTGACTTCTTTCAGAGTATTTTTCTAAAAATTCCTTACAGAAAAGTTCATAGTTATGTTGTTCTATTAAAAGTTCAGGATTTCGAATAGTCCTTAATTTTGCCGATATCCCCCAAAAAGACACACCAATCATAACTCCGACAATAAAAATATTTCCTAAAAAGCTTAGTTCATCTACAGCATTAGGGAAGATAATACCCTGCTTATTCCCACCAAATCTTAATATTATAAACGGATAAAAAAGTGCAAATGCTACGGTTAATAGGGCATATATTACCTCATTAAGCTTTTTATATCCGTTCTTATTTTCAGAATTCCATGTTTTTATTATATGTATAAACATTAGCGCTGCAAAAATGAGGCATAAAATTGAAACCGGTAAATATGAGAAGATTACCATCGTATTGTAGAGTCCTTTATTATTATTTGATCAATTGTTAATTGTTCATCAATATTTTAACATTTATAAAAGTTGGTTTAAAAATAATAGAAGTCACCATTTTATTTCTTTGTTCTCAACCACCCTTTATCAAAGATCCAATCTAAATCAACAAATTCAGTTTTTTCTTTAGAAATATCTTCTTCATCGTCCTTAGTCGGTGTTTCTTCCTTTTCTGAATTTATTTTTTTGTTTTCTTCTTTCATCAATCTACGAACCAAAATAAAAATATCATCCTTTCTAAAGGAATAAGAAAGATTATATGAGGTTAAGTTTAAAAAAATATAAATTTTACTTTCACTTTTTACAAAACCTAATTTAAATTAGTTGTAGGATAACAGAAAAATAATCTACATCTAAAACATACCGAACAATTACGTAGATAATAGCACATCCTATTGGAATTAATAAATTATCTGATAAATTTATTGGTTTACTTGTAATCATATCAAAAATCATAAATGCTCCAACCAGAAGGAATCCATAGAAAGGACCTATAAAAATTACGCATATAATGAAAGAAACTATGGTACCAGCTAAAGTTCCTTCAAAAGTTTTACCAGTATTCCATGAAAAGTGCCTTTTCCCATATCTTATTCCAATTTGGCTTGTCATTAAATCACCTATGGAACTCATTCCAAGAATCGCAAAAAAAACCATTGGGGGACATATAAATGCGGCAAACATTTGGCCTATGCAAAAATATAGATAGCTACAATAAGATTGTTTTTCATCCTCAGTCATTATTAAAGTTGGGAGTAAATTAAAAGGAAATGCTAAATATTTTGTTTTTCGCGTTATTTCATTTACAAGCATTATGATGCAGAAGATATAAAAGAAAAAAAATAACACATAGTAGAACCATTGCAATGAAAGCATTATATTTTCAATAGAATTTGGTTTTGTCAAGATCCTAAAATACAAATAAAGCATATTGGTTATATCAGGGTCAATTTTTATATCAGCATTATTATCATCATTTTTGGCATAATCTCTCACAGTATTATAACTTATATACCACACACCTAAAAGACCTATAAAAATTAATACATGGTTTATCTTTCTCATAATATCCTTTTTTATTTTACTGATTTCTTTTACACTGATTTCCAATCTATTCTTAAATTTATTTAAACCTTTATCTTTCGTAATTACTCTAAATAAAACTACGATAGCAGTCGATATTAGTATTGTAGCACCGATTAACACAATAGGCAATAAAAGAGCAAAGGTAAAGAGGGGAAGCGTCTCTTCATGAAGATCTTCATCCTGCACCATTAATATAAGGAATAAGAGTATATTAATAAACACGAAAAACAACGCTCCGAAGCTTAAAATATTATTGAGGATATCTGATTTATTTGAAAAATACAAATATGCAAAAAGCATAACAAAATAAGACACTAACAATAATAAAAACCAAATATAGAAAATGCTAATAAACATTTGAGCACTAATAAATTAATTAAGGAATTAAGTGAATAAATCTGAGATTAAAAGGTAAGAAACCATAAATAAAATTTACTAAAAAATTTAGTTAATTATGAAAAATATTGTATTAGCCTCTAGATCTATTGACCGAAGGGAGCTTCTTAAAAGAGCACGTATTCCATTTGAAATTTTGATAACGAATGTGGATGAAGATAAGTATAAAAAAGAAACTTCTAATCCAATTGAGTTAGTTAAACAATTAGCAAACGCAAAAGTATTAAAGGCCAAAAAAAAATTAGCTCAAATTAACAGAGATGCTATTATTATAGGAGCAGATACCATTGTTGAATTAAATGGTGAAATTATAGGAAAAGCTAATAATGAAGAGCATGCATTTAGAATTTTAAGGCAATTAGCAGGTAATTCCCATAATTTAATAACAGCAATTGCAATTACAGAGACTTATAATCCCAAAATAATACTATCCTCCGAGTCTACGTCTGTAAAATTTTTAGATTTGACCGATAAAGAAATTTGGGGTTATATAAAAACTGGAGAATGGCAAGGAAGAGCTGGTGCCTATTCTATTAGGGAAAAAGCAAGCCTTTTTATTGAATCAATTCAGGGGTCCTCTTCGAATGTAATAGGGTTACCTATGAATAAAGTATACCAGATTTTAAGAGATGAATTTAACCAATTCCTATTATAATATTTTGGCTTTTAACCGGGATATCTCTTTCTCAATTTCTTCATAAGCTCTAGGATAAAAGATTTTAAAAACTCTTAACCAATCAATTCCAATTAACGCTCCTGCTATAAAACAGAATAGATAACCTAATTGAATGATTGATTCGTCGGCTATGTTAAATATCTGATATGGTAAGAAATCAGTACCATATATAACCATATTTACGGAAAAGATGGTTAATATCATTCCAAGCGGGTGAATGATTAATTTAGATGTTTTAAAGAAATGGAGATCCTCTTTTGTTATGTTGTTAAAAACTAAACTTTGAGACCTTTGAAAATTATTTTCTATTTTTGATTTAATTTCAATAAATTTTAAATGAATTATATCACGCCAGTCTCGGAAGAAAAAAAAACTTCCTAAATAAATGAAGATAAATGAAAGTATTTGAACAAATAACAGAATTAAGCTTAATCTTCTGTAAAAAGGATCACTTAAAAAAAGTAGAGCTGATCTTAATCTCAATAAAAAAAAACCAATAATAAGAAAAATAATACCCACGAATCCCTCATGTAAATGAAATTTTCCTAAAATTGTGGACGCTTCAAATTTAGACGTAATTTTCTTTATATCATAAACAATATAGATTATCAAACCGGGGGCAATCATCGAAAAAGATATTAGAGTAATAATTTCCCAAAAATTCCAAAAAAAACCGGAAGCTGGAATTAATCCCAAGACATAGACGACAATCCACATAATTACCATAAAGAACAGGATGTATTTGAAAACTCGTATATAATATTCAAAATTTAGAAAAAAAATAAAAGAAAAGAAAAGAAAATTAAAAAACATGAGCAATAAAAAGCGGCTAAATACAATTTCAAGAGAATTATAAACAAAAATGCTTTTACAATAAAGATAATATAAAAGTGAACTAATACTTAATATCAAGAAAAAGAAGGTGATTGTTAACCGATAGGTCTTTCTCATTAAAAGCTTAAATGAATTCTAAATTTAAAATTTAGCTAATCTTGTTTCCCTTTTATAGTTTTGAAAATTGCACTATAGACTTTAAATAAAGAAAAAAAAGAAAAGAACTACTTTATTCCTTTTTTATCAATCGATTTGCAACAAAGTCTGGTAAAAAGAATCCTAAATAATATTCAATAGAACTGGATATTAATAAAAGTCTAACTAATACTAATTGCAATGGTGTAAATGTAAGTACTGCATCCAGAAAAGCACCTACCGTAAAAGAAATCATAGCTATTAACATAAATCTCCCCTTCCATTGAATTGATGGTTCATCTGAAATCAAAGATTTCTTAGCGAATATGACCCCCGTAATAAGAACTGTGAAAATTCCAAAAACTCTAAATAAATTAGGAATAAGAGTGTGGTTGGAATCAAACATCCCCTCAAGTGATCCGATAATCTTCGGATCTACTATTAAAGCTGCTATTAGAAATGTTTCATAAGTAAGACATATTATTGCATAAGTGACCGTTATTTTTTTTACCGACCTTGGATAGACAAGAGTAGAAAAGGCATAAATCCAACATATTAAAGCTAATGGAATAAATGCATTCTCCATAAAAAGATATGGAAATATTTCAAGTCTATACCCGAATAATACATATAATAAAAAGGAAGATGAATTTCCTATCCATGGAGTCGACATTCCCATCCATGCAATTCCAACAGCAACTAATTCCGTGCGTTTGTGCTCAAAATATTTCAGTAATATCTTTAATCCAACCAATAAAGATATTACAACGAATATTGTAGTAAAAATACCATGAAGGATTTCTAATTCTGATAATTGTTCTATCCCCAAAAAATCACCCAATTTATTTTAAATTATACTATAAATATTGTATAATTCTTATTTTATTTAAACATATATCTGATTATGAACATATTTAAATAACTTTTCAATAGTGTAAATCAAAATGGTTAGTTTTAATATATGTGTTGGTTCTCTTAATCCAACCAAAGTAGACGCTGTTAAAAATGCGTTTGATAAATATTTTACTGATTTTGAGATTTTCAAAATTAAGGTAGAGTCTGGTGTTCCTAATCAGCCTATTGGAATAAATTTGATCCTAGAAGGTGCAAAAAATAGAGCAGAATATGCTCTAAGTTATCTAATGAATGAAAAAGAAATAGATACAAATATCTTCGGGGTTGGTATTGAGGCGGGATTAGTTAAAGTATCATTAGCTCAAACAAATTACATGGATTTTCAATTCTGTGTGATTATAGATGAAAAAAGCAATATTACTCTGGGATCTGGAATAGCTTTTGAATATCCCAAATCAATTATTAAAGAAATTCTTTCAAACCATGAAATAGAAATTGGTACTATCATAGGAAAACTCGCTAACAACATAAACCTCAAAAATGAAGCTGGTGCAGTCAGTTTTTTAAGTAAGAATGTCATTACACGAACTGAAATTTTAACGCAAGCTGTAATTTGTGCCTTATTACCTCGGATTAATAAAAAATTGTATGAATTATAGCCCTTTTAATATAGGTCTATTCTGATTAAATGCTTCCATAATTCCATCAAATCGAGTTTTTATAAATCTTTTCCACATTAATCCGGTTTCAGTTAATATATAAAAAATGTCGTTCTTCATCGCCTCAAATACAATATCGCCTGCTTTATCAGCAGATGTCCCTTCTTCTAACGATGTTATAAAAGCTTTAATAAACTGTTCCATTTCAGGATGATTTTTTACAATCCTTTCTAAGCATGGTTCATAGTCCGGATCACAAAATTCTGCTGGACGATTTCTTTCGCTATCCATAATATTAGTATTTACAAATCCCGGACAAAGCACTGAAACACCAATTTTACTCCCTAATTGCATAAAACTTGCTCGTAGATTCTCGGAAAGGACGACTACTCCATGTTTAGTGATACTATAAATTCCATTTCCCGGTTCTCCAGGAACTAATCCTGCGCTGGATGCAGTATTAACAATATGACATTCATTATCTTGCTGAAGCATGATCGGAATGAAAGTTCGAATCCCATGAATGACACCCCATAGATTTACTCCCATTACCCAATTCCAATCTGATAGAGTACACTCCCAAAGAAGCCCCGGAGCGGCAACCCCGGCGTTATTGCATAATAAATGGACTTCCCCAAACGCATCAATGGTTTTCTGAGCTAAGTTTTCAATAGCTTCAGCTTTTGAAACATCAGTCAACACGGATATTACATCTGTTCCCGAAGATTTTAATTCTTCTTCGATTTGAATTAGAGGGTCTTTTTCTATATCAGCCAATACCACTTTCATGCCCTCTTTGGCAGCTCTTCTCGCTATACCGCGACCGATCCCACTTGCCGAACCAGTGATAACTGCCACTTTATCTTTAAATTCTTTCATAATTATTGGACCTCCTTTTTATTGTTATATTAAGAATTAATAGAGAAATAAATATATTAATACTTCTTCTCTAGTAATTTATGTATTTTTTTATTCTGTTTATATGCTTCCATGATATCCTCATTTCGAGTTTGGATCATTCTTCTATAATAAAGCTTGGTATCGGTTAAAATATAGAAGATATCCTCTTTAATTGCTTCAAATACAATATCACCAACCTTATCAGGTAATTCTCCCGCTTTAGCTAATCCATACATAGCTTCCCAGACTTGTGCCAATTCAGGATGACCTATATGTTCAGTAATATCATCACATAATTCATCAGGACGATTTCGCTCGCAATCAATAAGTCTTGTTTTTACCATTCCCGGGCAAAGTGCATGAACCTTAATTTTTGATTTCAAAAGGGAAAGTTCTTTAGCGATAATCTCAGTCAAGCCCACAACTCCATATTTTGTTACTATATACATTCCTTGTCCAATCTCATTTGCCATTAGACCAGAAAGAGAAGCCGTATTTACAATGTGACATTCATTATCTTGTTTCAACATGATGGGTATAAAAGTCCGAACACCATGAATCACGCCCCATAAGTTTACATCAATAATCCATTTCCAGTCGGAAAGGGAACATTCCCACGTAACTCCATATGGAGCAGTGCCCGCATTATTACATAATAAATGGACTTCCCCAAACGTATCTATGGTTTTTTGCGCTAGCATTTCAATATCTTCAGCTTTCGAAACATCTGTCAATATTGCTAATATAGTTGCTCCAGAAGATTTTAGCTCTTTTTCTGCTTGTCTTAATGCGTCTGCCTCTATATCAGCTAAAACTACTTTCATGCCTTCCTTAACTGCTCTGTTGGCAATTCCACGACCAATACCACTAGCCGCACCAGTGATAACTGCCACTTTACCTTTAAAATCTTTCATATTAGGGTTACTTCCTTTTTTTATTTAGTTTTATGAAATTCAATTTTTTAATATTAATTATTTGTTAAATGTGAAAATTATTATATTGATTATAGATAGCTTTAATTCGGATTTTAAAATTCTTTTTTTAAATTCTATTTAATCGTTTTTACTTTTCCTTTCTTGTCTTAATTTATCGATTTGCTCAGTTAATTTTTTAAGCGCATCTGGATCTTTTTTATATTGAAATCCCTCTAGCTCCATTAATTGTAAAATCGGTAAGACTGCATCTATGTAAACATAATTTTTTTTTGAACCATCATCTTCTTCCAGAATCTTGTTAAATTTTATATAGAATTCGCGTTTTAAGGATTCTAGCTTATAATACTGATTTTCATTTAAAAACCGTAAGTTAATTGAAAGTTTTATAAAAAGATCAATGATATTACTTATATCCTTACTCCTGTTCCTATCCTTGAGAGAAGATAATATTAAAGGCGTGGTTGTCCATTTTCCTCCCGGAAACTTAACAATAAGATTATTTAACATATTATTGAATTGATCATAAATCAAAATTGTGTATAACTTTCTATTTAATTCTCCCCTAAATAACTTAATTTCTTTTATAGATTTTTTATCAATATTGCTAAAATCTATATCTTTCAAATTAACATCTAAATTAAAATTCGCTGTATAAAATTTCTTCTTAATAGAACCTGGTTGTTTCTCTTTTTCTTTATTATATGATTTAACAAGTCCAGATTTTTCTAGCGATCTGGTATAACGGGAAAGGGTGGCCTTGCTTTTATTTGTAAGACTGGCAAGCTTATTTAACGTTAATTCAGAAAAGATATTTAAAGCTATTAAAATCTTTAAATTAGTATTTTTTCCTAAAACTTCAATTACTTCTAATTCGCCAATTCTTCGTATCAATTCTATAAAGGCTTTTTCTAAATTTTCTGTATTATTCTTTGAACTTTCTATGTAAAAGCCTCCCTCCTCATCAAAAATTTCACGAATAGCAGTTCTATTAAATGAATCTAAGTCATCAACCAAATCTGTTTTATTGCCAACAATTAAGAATGGTATATTCGACTTGATTGCTTCTCGAATCATTTTAAGATATGCCTGGACATAAATTAAGGTATCAACTCTGGACCAATCAAACACAATAATGGCTGCATTTGTACCTTTCACGTAAGTTCTAAAAAGAAACTCAAATCTTTCTTTCTGTATAAAGTCCCAAAATTGCAGTAGATACTTTTCATCATCAATATAAACTTCATGTGTATAAAAACTTACTCCTATGGTCTCTTTAGCATCTTTTTTGGATTTTCCTTTTACAATTTGCTCAAGAAGAGTAGTTTTACCAACCCCAGAAGCACCAACCACTAAAATTTTAAAAGAAGCTTTCGTCATTAATTTATCTTCAATCTTGTTTCAATTTTTCTTTAAAATCTCCTTAATTTCCAAATTTTACAGTTTATGCAAAAATCATAGATTTTCTTGGTTTATAGTTGAATCTTTTTATACGATTGAGGCAATTTCTTCACATATTTTTCTACAGCCAAGAAAAATTAGATCAATGTTCACATTTTTAGTGGTGGAAACCGTTAAAATAGCATTTTGACCTGCTGTTAAAATCAGTAAATTGCGATCAGAACAATGTATGCATATCTGTTCCAAAAAACCTGCTCGTAATTTTAAAGAAGTTTTTTCAGCCATGCATAAAATTGATGCAGTTAATGCCGCTATTTGTGTTTCATCAATGTCATGTGAAAGCGTTGAAGCTATTGGTAATCCATCTTGCGACAAAATTGCTGCCATTCTCACTTCGGGTATAATAAATAATAATTTTTTCAAAATTTTCCTAAGAGAATCTAAATATGATTTTTTATCGTCTATTTCCTCATCCTTTATTATTTTAAGTGTTGACATAATAAATCACCATTGATTTTTTTTACATTCATCTATCTAATTTCTAAATTTTCAAGACGTTATTTTAATTTGGGAGGTATTGCTCAGATCTAAAACTTCCGAATTCTCTTTTAATCGCTCATAAAAACTCAATAATTTTTCGAATTTGGCTATTATCTCATTGTAATAATCTTGATCAGCATATTTCCTTTTTTTAAGTTCTTTTGCCTGTGCTATATCTCTTTTATATCCCTCTATTTTTTTATCAAGCAATTTTAATCACCTCCCATTTTTTTTACTTTTTTTTCAAATTATTTCAACTTATGATTATTATGCAATGTTGCCTATTTAAATTTTTCGCAATGTTGCAAAAATTACCCAAAATGAAACATCAATCTTTAAATTAAAAAACTAAAAAATGTCAAAAAAAGGATTTTAATCGTTTTTTCAAGAATTTTTCTCAACTTCTTCCAAAAAATAAGTGATAATTCGTTCAGGAATATTAACATCAACAACTTTTTGTAAAGCAGTGAAACCGGGGATTGAATTTACTTCAATTACATAGTACCCATCTTCGCTTTCTAATATATCAATCCCAGCGATTTCAGTTTTAGTAACCTGCGCTGATTTGATTGCTAATTTTGCTAATTCCTCTGTAAGTTCTAATGGCTTAACTTCTGCACCAGCATACACGTTTGTCTTCCAATTATCACTTACCCGATACATGCCAGCGATCGCCTCATTTCCAATAACGAAAATTCTAATATCGCGATTATAGTGTTCAATGAACTCCTGTAAATAAAAAACCTCATTTAGCTGACCTAAAGTAATTATTACATTTTCTGCAAATCCTTTATCATTTAATCGTGAGATTCCAATACCTTTTGAACCAAATAAAGGCTTAAGAATCACATCACCCCCAAGTTCTTCATACATTTGCAAAGCATCATGGGGATCCTCACAAATTATTGTTCTAGGTGTCGGAATATCATGCTTTTCTAAAAAAACAGATGTTAAAAATTTATCACTCGCAATCTCTAAGGATTCCCTAGAATTTATTAGCCTAATTCCATATTTCTCAATAGCTCTCAATATATCGAGTCTGAAAAAAATTTTTTGAGTTACATTTGCCCCGAATCCTCTTACTAAGATGCGTCTTGGTTCGAGATTGATAAATTGGTCTTCAAATTTGCTGATATTAACTTTCACTTTAATAGTTGATGGAATAAAATATTGAACATCGTATCCTCTTTTATTAAATTCAGATGTTAATAATTTAACCTCTGGGTCTTCTGGATTGGGAGTTATAATCATGGTTTGCATTTTTTATACCTTGGAAAAAATTACTTAATTTGATTAGGATTTATATTTATAAATAATCTTAATATAAATATATTTAATTTCTATTAAAACATATATGACCTCAATGGACAGACAAGATAAGGAAAAAGAAATCGAAAAACTAAGCAAAATTTTAAGTAGTATTCAAAATCTGTATTACAAAAAAAAAGAACAGCTTGATGAATTACAATTAGAGATAACTGAATTAAAGGAAGTTCTAACCCACCTTAATTCTATTGTATCCAATAAGTCTTTTCATAGTGCCGATGAATTATATCATAAAACATTGGATACATCAGAAAAAGAAGAAATCTCGGTGGAGGACTATTTTCAAGAAGAAATTCCCGTTGAAAAAGCGAAAGGAACCAAAATAAAAAGAAAAATATTTTCTAAAGATGATCAAGACCTTTTATGTGTGTTAAATTTTACTGATTTTAATCAAATTGAAATTAAATTTATCGATCCAGAGACAAGACATATCAAAGAAACGTCAGAAGAATTTATTAGCATCTTTTTGAGAGGGGCTTTAATTCCAATAAAAGAGAAGCATCCAGAATTGAAATTGAAA
This sequence comes from Promethearchaeota archaeon, assembly GCA_048941265.1. GTDB lineage: Archaea > Asgardarchaeota > Lokiarchaeia > Sigyniarchaeales > SOKP01 > LW40-45. The sequence continues at coordinate 22,957 of JBHLNT010000019.1, read as the reverse complement.
TATATTGGATTTAAAAATTCAGACATCATTGAAAAGATACAGATCACTAATATTACATCGATTAATGACTATGATTTAATTACAGATAAAATTAGAGAATTACTTTTTATGATCAAATCCCAGAATTAAAATCAAAAGATTGACATTCCAATCAGAAGCAAAAAAATATATTGAGATAATATTTTGTTTTAATAAATAATAAAAAATTAATACGTTCGTCCATTTTAAAATTTATAATAATAATTGGGTGTAGGTAAGATTGGCGAAAAAGAAAACATCATGGCTACAAATGCCACAAGTTCATTCTAAGTTTAAAGATGAAAATTTAGAAGACATTTTAATTAATAAAGCAATTCAACTTTTATCCCCTGGAGGAAAGAGCGATCCCCCATCATTTATTTTTCTCTGCGGGAATTTCTTCGACGTAAAGGGTTACGTTTATAGTGCATTGCGTGCTTGGAAAGGAGCAGTGAAACCTACTGATAAAGGTGGAAGACAACCACTATTAGAAGCTACATTTGCATCTTTATCTGTATATTTAAGTTCTTTATTATCACTTCAGGCAGATTTTTATTTTGCGTATGATGAGATAAAAGACCTTTTACTTACAAATAAAAGAGAAGATTTATGGTCAATAGTAGAAGAGAAATTACCCTTTATCTCATTGCCTCCAAAAGAAATGTACGGAAGTCAAGTTTCGCCGATTTCTCCATATTTTGTTATTCAGCAAGACGAAGATTTAACTTTAGGGGAAATTTATCCGTCAGTTTACCTCTCGGAAATAATCACTAATATCAAATCAAGATTCTTTGTGTTTTTTCAGTATGAAGGGTATTCTGCCTTTGGATTTTTCAACTCTCTGCCACCTCGAAAAAATTTTGGATTTGAGAATAAAGCAAAGGCATTTACCACGGATAGTACATCAGAAAATATTCAAAAATACGTCAAAGGAGCGAAAAATCTAAAAGAAGTGATGATTGGCTTCATCAACAGTCATAATAATGCGTACCTTGAGCAATATCTTATTGAAGATTATGAATTATTGCTTAATAAACTACTGGAGGGGGCTTAAAATGGTTAATATCGGTTTATTAGGAGATATCAGCGTTGGAAAAACTTCTATATTGCGGCTCTTTGTCAGATATTTAAATAAGGGCGAAATTGAAAACGTGGAAGGCGGAAAGAAATGCACGGTGGTAAAAACTGATTTCAGCGGAGAAGCAACGCTCCCTGGAGGTGAAAAGGAAGATAAGCTCAATCAAAAAGAAACAAAAACAATCCACCCTAACCGAGTAGTTTTTCGGGAAGATGACACTAACAGGGCACATACTATTTTCGGACCGGGCGGAGATGTTAACAGAGCAGTCGTTAAGATGGGCGTTATAACCATATCCCGCATAGCTACGCAGATTATTGCCGTATTTTCATGCGACAGAGAATTAGAAATTCAATTTAAATTTTTTAACGACATTCGATTTTTTCCAGATAAAATTTATGCGTGTATCAACAAAATTGACTTAATTAAGGGGAATAAAACCCAGGTTAAAAAGAAGATAGAAGAGATGAAAAAGGAGATCGAGGGATTTTTTAAAGATCGGAAGATTGCGATCCAGGATTTTTTCATTACATGTGGCGAGACGGTGGAGGGATTTGAGGACATAGAATCCTATAATGATCAAGTAGCGCAAATGATTTTACAAATAACAACAGAGCATTAAACTTTTTGTTATTCTTCATAATTTAAATAATATTTACCCTCTTTGAAAGCGAGTAAGCCAGATTTAATTAAAGGTTGAATCATGTTTAATAAGCTCGCGTGGATTGAATTGTGACCCTCATGTTTTTCACAAACCCATAAATTTTCTAATCGATTATCTATGGTATCAAAGTTGATACGGTGAAGAGTGAAAGAAATTATATACAATTTAGGATATACGATATGTAGATTATTTATAGATAACTTTTTAATAATCAATTAGCTGAAATGATATTAAAAATTACTACAGCAAATTAATTATTGCTATTTTTCTAATAATTTCTTATTTTTTAGTTTTTTATTTTTTAGTTTTCTAATTACCTATATTTTTAGGTAATCATTATTTTTTAAATCGAATTTCTCTATTAATCTTCAAATAAAAAAAAATAAAAATTAATCTTTTATAAGCAACTTTGCAATCCGTTCTGGTAATAACCAACCTATATAACTCGCAATAGAACCAATTATGTATATTGTTCTTGTTAATACAATTTGAACAGGTGAATCCGGAATTATAATGCCGATTGTACCAGCTATCAGAAAGAGTATTGTCCCGATAAATATAAATTTCCCTTTCCATCGAATTCTAGGGTCATCTGATTTAAGCGATTGCCGTGTGAATAAAACTGTTGTAATAACTATTACTGATACCGAAAATAATAGAAAACTATTGATTAAAAGATATGTTTCATTAAGAATAATGCCAGTACGCCGGCCAAGCAAGGAAGGGTCTGTTAGTAAGTAATATAAAAGAAAGAACTCATATACCATACAAATTACTGTAAAAATAACAACGATTTTTTTCAGTGATTTTGGATAAAGTAGTAGAGAAATTGAATAAATCCATAGAAGTAAACCAATAGGAGGAAAGATGTGGAAAGCCATGTGAAATGCTAATCCCGGTTCATAATTAAAAAAAATAATAGTAATAAATGCTATCACGCTTGACCAATAAACTGAACCTCCAAAAGTTAGACTAAGTCCAACAGTTAATAATTCTTTTCGTTTATATTCAACATATTTTGAGGCAATTCTCAATCCAATTACAATTGAAATAATTACATTTATTAATGTAAATATTCCATGAAATAACTCTATTTCAGGTAAATCCCCTAAAGTCATAATAATCACTTATCTAATCTTAGAAAAAATATAAAAATCTATCTTTTTAAATATTAATTATATATGTTAATTAATAATCTTATATAAATTAGAGTGACAAATATACGTTTATTTTTAAATAATCATTGAATGAAATCCAAATTATTACCTTTTTATGAAGCTTAGAAAAATTGCTTATGAAATGAAATTAAGCTTAATAATACCAATCAATTTAAAGTACAATGTATTAAATGGAATTATTTTATTTAATTTCATAGTTTTCAAGGTTCTTTTTAATTCTTTCTAAGATATATTGTCTAAAATCTAAAGGCGAATTGATATATGATTTAATCTCAAAAGGGTCCTTAATTTCAAAATGATCCCTAAGATCTGCTTCCATTTTAGCGGCTCCAATAAGTAAACTAAGGTCATGATAGAATGATTTGAGTATTTCACCTGGTTCAACTCCAGTTTCATTAACTCCTTTTTTTATTAATTCTAAAATTCGTTTTGTTATTTGAAATGGTTCATACACTTTTTCAAATGGACCCTTTGTTGTTGATTTAGGGGCTGAAATTAAAAACATGATTTCAAAGCGGTGATAATCAATACTCGCAAAATCAAGGAAAAATTTAGAAATTTTATAAAAAAGTTCAGGATATGATCCTTTATGATTCTTAATAATTCCATCTAAAGGATGCAAATATTCATTATAATATGATGATCTAATCGCAATCCATAATTCGCGTTTAGATTTCACATAATTATAAAGATTAGTTTGCGCCATACCTAACTTTTTTGCTATCGCGCGAATACTCAAACCCTTTGTCCCGTGCTTTCGAAGCATTTCTTTTCCAGTATTTATGATTTCCTCGAATTTCTTAGCCTTCTTTTCAGGGGCTTTTGCTCTTCTTTTAATTTTTTTTTCCATATTTTTAATAATGTATGGGAATTAAATATCTAATTTTTTTACGTTATAATTTTAAATTTTAAAATATACATGTTTGCTATTTAATGTTTTTATATAATAAATTTCAATTATTGAATTTGTTATCTATTTCATATGTAAATTAACATATATCATTTATATAAATTGACATATATAATTTATTATATTAAAAAATTTAAATAAAAAAAACAGATTGAAAAAAAATGATAGAAAATTCAAAAACAAAGTATGCAGAAGAAATAACTACTAAAAAAATAGTGTTTTTTTCTTTGAACACAGTAATTAGTGGATTTTTATTTGCAATGTGGGGTCAAATACAATATTATGCTGCAGTTGTGCTTTTAATACCATTAACAATAATTCCTTTAATTTATCTTTTTTACTCAATTGTTGATGGTATTAATGATCCAGTAATTGGTTATTTAGCAGACCGGCATAAAAAATTAACTTCTAAACTTGGAAAAAGGTTCCCATGGATTATGATTGGAGTAATTATAAGTCCGATGCTGTTATTATTATGTTTTATTCCGATTTCGAATAATGTTATAATCCTAGCTATATGGCTAGGTCTTATGATGGTTCTATATGAAACTTTCTTAACCTTATATGAAGTAAATCACTCAGCTTTATTTCCCGATCTATTCCGAGAACTTTCAGAAAGACGTAAAGTGTCTGTGATTGCAGGCATTATAGGTGGAGTAATAGGAATATTCACAGCAATTATGATACCTTTGTTGATTTCGAATTTGGGAGGTTTAACTAATTCTGCCTATATTAGCACTGTCTCTATTGTACTTGTTCTTGTATATATTTTAGTAATTCCTTATAGTAGAGGAGTTTATGAACCTCAGGAAATGAAGAAATTTCGAGCAGAGTTAGATATTACAGAAAGAGCCTCATCTTCGATAAAAGAAATATTAACTCGTATTTTTAATGATAAAAACTGGATGGCTATTATACTAGTAAATTTCTGCTGGGCAATAGCTGGAGCATGTTTCATATATGGATTAAATTTTTTTGTGACACATTATCTTGGATTAAATATAGGTTATACTGCATTTCCTCTGTTATTTTTAGGTATTGTAAGTTTTGCTTGTAGCCCTATATGGATTTGGATTACAAAAAAGATTGGAGTGAAAAAAACATACATTACTGCTATATTTTTTAATATAATAGGTTATTTCTTACTCTTTTTCGTAAATGATATTACTAGTCTAATATTAGTATTTGCTTTTGCCGGAATTGGCTTTAGTGCAACATTTGGCGTGGTATTTAATCTGCTATGGGCAGAGGGAATTGATAACGCTGCTATAAATTCAGGAAAAAGAGAAGAAGGCAGTTATAATGGTGTTTTGAGAGTATTTTCAGCATTTTCGTACTTTCTTCAAACTCTAATTTTTACTATTGTTGCTTCTATTACTGGATACAATCCCGCACTTGGAACAAAAAATAGTGAGTTTGCTAAATTTGGTTTAAAACTTCAAATGTCTCTGATACCTATGGTAATACTATTAGTTGGAGCTATTTGTTTTGTTTTTCTATATAATATTTCTAAAGAAGAGGCTATTCTAAATAAGGAAAAATTAATTAAAATGGGATTATAATATCCCTAGTATTTTTTTTAAGTGGGTAATAGTCTGTTAGAAAGAAAAGTGTAGATATCAGTACAGAATTTTGTTAAAATCGATAAAATAAGCTCTAATATATTTAAGAAATACTTAACATTTCATAGATTTTTAATCAATTAAATATTTCATCTCTCTATTAAGATACTTTAAAATAATATTTAAAGAATCTAAATTGAACGGTATGGAGTAGAATTTGATGTGAATATTGAAGATAGGGACTTAGATTATACATTTTAAAAGAAATCGTTGAATTACATGGATTTAATATTTTTGTGGAGTCGGAAGGAAGAAATAAAGAAGTCACTTTTATAATTCGGTTAAATAAAAAATTTTAATTTAATGGAACTTTCAAGCTTTTTTAAAAAACTTTATTTTTATAGTATTAAAGAAAATAATATTAACTATTTAGAATTGATCTCATAAATCTCTTCTTTATTTTCACTGGATTTAGTGGGATTTTTTTCACTTCAGCATTTCCCGGTTTAACCTTTATAAGAATAAAGTGGCAACCTTTACCTAAATTTTTTAGATTAGAACCTATTTCTTCTTTTTTACTTATAACGTTAATCATTTCAAATCCAGCCCCTTTAGCGATTACTTCTAATCTGGTTTTTTTGCTGGTATTTGTTTTTTGATCTCCTGTAGATCCATAGGTACCGTTATCAATTACGATTAATGTTAAGTTATTTGGAACAACATTGGCTATAGTACTCAAACTACCGAGATTCATCAAGAGAGAACCGTCTCCATCAATGCACCATATAATCTTTTCTGGTTTAGCTATTGCTATTCCAAGAGCTATCGATGACGCCAACCCCATTGAACCTAACATATAAAAATTTTCTTCCCTATCTTTTAAATTATATAGTTCTTTAGAAGGAATCCCCAAATTACATACAACTAGTTGATTATTCAAAATCTTTACAATTTCTTGAAGAGCTTCATATCTTTTCATTTTATCTCCCCCAAAGCGATCGTGTTAATATGAGAGCTATAGATTTTTTTGAGATTTGGCTTTTTTTAACTAGTTTTTCAATTTGATTAATTTTTTCTGAAGTCTCAATCACATAATATTTAATATCAATACATTTTAATAATTTCAATGTAATTTGTCCCATAGGATACTGAGCGATTATATTATCTTCTTCCGTACCTCTATGACTCATTATTAAAACAACAGGAATTTTGTATAATTCAAGTAATGATTTTATTGCATTTATGGAATTTCCTAAACCAGAATTTTGTATTAATATAGCAGGAAATCTCCCTCCTAAATAAGCTCCTGCAGCTATTCCTATTCCTTCTTCTTCACGAGTTACAGGTATATGCTCAATCTCATTTCTTTGATCAATAACTTTTAGCAATCCCTTAAGCATAATGCAAGGGACTGACATAATTATGTTTATTCCCGAAACTTTTATAGTTTCATACAATCTAACATCAATACTTCCCATTTTTGATCTAATCTTGTTCTCTGATTATCAAATAAAATGATTCATTTCTGATAAAGGATTCAACCGAACAATTCCAATATTCCGTTAATAAAGTCTCAAAATATCCTGCCCAAAAATGACTATAATTTCTAGTTAAATCATGATTAAATCTCATCTGAAATGTGCCCTTTTTGTTTTTTTCTAACTCTATTTTATAAAAATAATTAGCAATTTCCCACATGCCTTTTAATCCATTTAAAAATTCCTCTAAATTTACTTCTTCAATTCTCTTTCCTAAGTACCATTCAATAACTTCAATAGCGATGTTATTCGTATAGGCTTTTTTTATCTTTCCTGTTATATATGAAAGGAATGTCGTTTTTCCAACCAGAACCATGTTTAATTCTTCACGAGCTCTACACCAAATTGTTCTTTTATCATTCTTTTTAGGATTATAATAATTATCAAGTAATTCAATAGCTCTTTCGATGACGACAGATTTTTTTTTTTGGAATACATCTTTTCCATCTTTATCAGTTAGATCTTTATATTTATCTATTAGATCCTTTGTATGTTCTGAAAGTGTTGTATGGATATGTACTTTTTCACTCATAGAACCCATATAAGATTTTTAGTTTTTGTGAACATAATTATTGAACAATAGTTCATGATAATATTTAAATATTGTACATTTATAGAATATTTGTGAACATCTATATTTATTATAAATAAAAAACCTAAATTGGGATGAGGAAGATTAAAGAAGTTTGTACTAAATCAAAGGATAAGTTTACTCCAATGAATGGCAGACCATATTGTTATGGCAATTTTTGTGAAAAACATTTAGCTTGTCAAAAGTGCCTTGTTAAGAGTAGTTGTAGAGAGATTCCTCCTCCAAAAGAGCCGTTATGGTGCAATTATGAATAATACAGTTTGTTAGGAGGGATGAAAATGTCAAATATAGACCTTAAAAGTTTTATAGGGGGGTATGAGTGGAAATTTAGTGATGTGATTTATTTAAAATTAACAGGCAAGCGAGTTGTATCTAATTATTTTCCTGTAATTCCTATTCATCTTAAAGATATTTCAGAATTTTTCTCGAAAAAAAGAGTCTATGGGATTTTCTGGAGCACACCAACATTTAAGGATACTGATAGTAATTATTTTTTTCATATATATGATAAAAAAAAGATTGATTTCATAATTTCAACATCTTCAGGTAACACTGTTGAGAGCATGGCTAGAGCAATTTACCAATATAATCAATTAATGGCTAAAAATATAAATGCTATTCTAATCGTTCCCGAGATCTCCTCTTATAAAGTTGCCAGAAGTGCAATTGATGGGAATCCTTATGTTAAATTTGTTGTCTTAAAAAATTCAACCTTAGAAAGCATAAGAGGTTTTGCTTCTAAACTTAAGGAAAAAATGCTTGAAAATTATGTTGTTGCCATATCTGATGTGTATCTTAAAACAGCGGCTTACAGTCAAATTGGCCTTGCTTTGAATCGTATGAATATGTTTGAAAATGATATATGTTATGTTCAGACTGTTTCCGGGGGTATAGGGCCAGCAGGATTAATAGAATATGCAACTCAATTAAGGTTAAATCCAGAAATTTTAATAGTCCAACCATCGGTTGGAAATTCTACACCGATAGCCGACGCATTAAATGAATATTCTAAAGGAAATAATCCCTTATCAATTTTTGAAAAACGGCTTTACAAAACTCCTACCATAGAGACAACTTTAGGCAGTACTTGCCCCGTTTTTGCTATAGAAAATTTCATAAAATGGAGAAAAGCAGGTGGTCGTATATATCCTGCCCAAATTACGAAAGAAGAATTATTTCATTACAAAGAAAAAATTCTTAAAATACTCGTTAAAATCGGAGTGTATCCAACTATAGAAATTGGCACCAAATTATTTGAACTTGAAAAAAGTGGATTTATCGCCATAATCGGAGCACTCAAATCGAAAAGTATTATTGAATCAAAAACAATAATCATTAATTTTACTGGTAGATATTTGGATCCAATTAGTTCAATCCCGATTACTGCAAGCCCATACTTAAGCTATAATCCCCATAAAGGAGTGGAAAATTTTATGAAGATTCTAAAAATGAATTGAATTAATACCATTCTATTATGGAAAATAAATAAAGGAACCAGATGAAATAAGATTAAAAATAAAAACAATTTTAACAGTTTTCATACTTTAAATTTTAAAGCTAATTTTACAAAGAGTTTTTCAAGATCTAATTGATATCCTATTAGAGGAGTAAGTTTTACGTTATTCAAGACCTTATCAATTTCTAAATAACCCTTTTGTTCTAAATCGTTCAAATCATCAAGAATGTTCTTTTTTTTTCTAATTTTTTCAATTTCAGCCATTGATGATATTCCATCAGGGTTTTTAAGACAAAGTACTAAAGTGCAGAATAGTGTTGCGGCTAATCTTGGTTTATTATCAAATGGATTAGCCGAAATAAGATCAGAAATGTCTGAATCGTAAGATATAAACCAATGAGAATTGATGGGGTTGTATCTTATTTGAAGTCCCAGTGGTTCAATATATTTAGATAAGTTAGTTATTAAATTTTGGAAATACCCGCTTTTATTTTTATATTTAACATTAAGAGAATGTAAAATCTCCTTCTTGGTAGCACCTATTTGGTATAAATTATTTTTATTACTTAACATATGCATTAAAATTGATATCTCATTCATTTTTTTATCATTTCCTCACAATTATAAATAAATTACATTGGTCTCTTTTAGATATTTGAGTTTATTTAATTGAAGTAAGTGTAAAAGGTACACGAAATTTTCATAAATAACTTCTTGTTCGGTATATTCCTCGAATATAGCTTCAAGTGTACATGGCAGTTTTTCTAAAATGGATTCATAAAATTGCATCATTTTTTCGGTAAATTTATGCTTTGGTATTTCTAATAGAAATTTATCTTTTACTTTTGCTTTTTGCAAATGTTCAATTGTTATTAGCCCTCTTCTATCAATATCTAATCGTTTTTGGCTTAATTCTAAGAAATCTAACGAAATTACATCGATCATAAAAATATTTCTCCAGCATTCACTCAATAGGTTATATATTTCTAAATCAGAAGGTTTTGAATTTAGAAAATTTACAAATTGTTTTTCAGATTCTAAAGAGTTTAACATCAATCTTAATTCATCAAATTTTTGATTAAGCAGGAGACATGCATTCTTGTAGGTAACTGAACTTTTTTCGAGATTTTGGACTGTTAAAGAATCTTTCAATTCATCAAAAAAAGGGACTAATTCTAGATCAAGTAATTTAACTTCTCCTGAAAGAATTTTTTTTTGGAGAGCATTTATTCTTTCATTTAATTCTTCAGTAATATCCTTAACCATCATATTTTAATCTTTTCGAATTACTTTTGGTTTAAATATTGTAGAAACTTCGTCTTTACCTGTCCTTGCAACACCAATTAGTTTTTCTGCAAGGAGATATAAAGCATTTGACGATTTAGGTAAGAAAATTATCATCTGGATATCTGGATTTTGTTTGAGAGTAGATTTGATCATTTGATAGGCCACTTCCGAATTTTTATCATCGAGGAACATTGCTGCTTCATCTAACATACAAAGTGGAGAAGGCTTTAATTCTTGGAGAGAGAGTATTAAACAAATTGAGATCATAGACACTTGACCTCCACTCAAAGCTGTAAATGATCGTAATTGGTTTTTTGAAAGCGCTGCTTTTATTTCTACTCCTAAATTCTCAAAGTCACCCATCAACTCAAGTGAACAATAGGCTTTAATTTCAGAAGATTTGAATTTCCGATTTATTTTCAATTTCAAATCGTTAAGTACGTGTTCAAATTTAGTGTAATATGTGTCTTCCATTTTACTTTCGGTTTTAATCGCAGCACCAATATCCTTTTCCAGGTCTTTTTGATTATTTGCTATTTCCTTTAAACCGGTTAGTATTTGATCACGCTCGACTAGCAGAGCATCATCGACATCTAAAAACTTTATTAGGTCTTTGTCGACTTTTAATATGTCCATCTCTATTTCTTCTATTGACCGTAGTTTAATTTTATTCTCTGAAACTAAAGGCCCAATTTGTGAATTAATTCTTTCTAAATCTTCCTTTTTCGCTTCTAACTTTTGACCTATATAATTTAAATGAATGTTTTCTTGCTCAAGTTGGACGTTTATTTGAATATTATTAATGTCAAATGTCCTTTTCTTTTCATGAATATTGAGCTTCTCTTCAGTTAAATCCGATATTTTTTTTTCTATTTCAGTGATCTTATCTTCTAACTTTCCTAATTTATTGTAAATAGAATATGCTTCTTTGTGTCTTTTTTTTAAATCCTCATCTTTTGTCTTAAATTCCTGATCAAGCAGAGAAATAGTATGATTCTGTGTATTAATCTTGGTTTCAACCTCATTTAAAGTCTGATCATTTTCTTTAAGTTTTAGATTCCATTTCTTTTTTTCATTATTATACACTTTAAGCTCCGTAGGAATTTCTTTGATTCGATCATTCCATTTAAAAAATTCAGGACTTGTTTTAGATTGAATTTCTTTAATTTTAAGATCCAAATCTTTCATATTCTTTAAAAATTCTGAATTTCTATTTTCTAAAACAGTCCGATCTTCATAAAGCTTATTCTTTTTTGATGTTAGACGCTGCTTTTGACTAAAAATATAAGATAAATCGTGATATGCTTCCTTCTTTCTTAATATCTCTAACAGTTCTTTATCTAATTTAGATAACCTTACATCGCATTCTAAAATCTGTTCATTTAAAGATTCTATTTCAGATTCTAATTTGTTTGCTTGTTCTCTCTGAGTGCCTGCACTTAATAACCCTTTTAATGTTTTTATATATGGGGTTTCATATACGTATTTATATGAGGTAATTTGCTTCCCTTTTAACGTCACACATTTACCTTTAAAATTAAAATTTCTATAAAGTTCTACCCCGCTACGATAATCTTCAACCACCATACAATTCCTCACTTTAGAATATAGTACTTTTTTAATGTCTTGATCATTTCCAACAATATCAATTAATTCTATTAAATATCCAATAATACCCTTGGCTGTAATTGGTGGATATTTCGACACATTAATATTTCTAGGAACATAGATATTGCAAATTGCTCTAGTACTTTCTCTTAACCTTTGCATTAGGGTCATTGTTTCCCAATCATCAGCAATAAAACTAAATAGTAATCGTTCGCCTAACACGGATTCAATAGCATAGCTCAGTGAATCATCATATTTAAGATATTCAACTATTGGACCCTTTACTCTTAAATCTCGCTTTTTTATTTCTACTTTTAGAAGTTCTATGTTTGACTTAAAAGGATAAATGATTTTTCTTTTCCGAAGTGATTCTTGGAGATGATTGAATTTATTTAATTTCTTATATCGTTCTTGTTCTAATTGTTCTTTTTTAAATTGAATTGTATATTGGTTTGAATTAACTTTCCTATGCTCATTGTCAAGCTTTTTTAATAGATTTTGTGTTCGATCTTCTAAAAACCATTTATTTTGCTCTAATTTATGATCGATATCCTTAAGACTTTGAAAAATTTGATTAATCTCATCATTTATTGTTTTAATTTCACTTTTATTTGCTTGAATTTCTTTTTGTCTAGACTCCTTTTCAGAAGTTATTTGGTTGAATTGTTCAACAAATTCTTTATCTCGGTTTATTTTTTTTTGTAAATCATCTTGTTCTTTAATCAAATCATCAAGATGTAGTTCAATATTATTTACTTTTTCTTTAATTAATTTAGTTTCTTGAGTTAAGCTCTTTTTTTGATTTTTATAATTTTTAAGTTCTTTCTTTTCCCTCTTAATATGCTCAGATATCTTTTTTAAATCTTGAGTAATCTTAATTTCGTCTATTTGCCATTTTTTAACTTCAGCAATTAAATCTTTTCTTTTTTGTTGATTTTGTCCTAATTTACTATTAAGATAATTTATAATTTGATCTGATTTAAAAAGCTGCGTTTCTAGCCGTTGAACTTCCTTATCTATTTTCTCCTTTTTAACTTTTATCTCATCTATTTCGACTTTAACTTTAGAATAATCTCTTTGGAGATACTTAATCTCTTCCTTTAACTTATGTCGGTTTGCCCAAAGTAGCTCGTCTTCATATTTCCTTTTCACATCTAATAATTTATGCTTTTGTTCTAATCTTTCAAGCTTAGGTTGTAAGAGATCTAAACTAATATTTAGTACATTTTTTTTACTCTTTAAGGATTTCAATTCATTATTCAAATTCAATACACTATGTTTCTGCTGTAATATTTCTTCTCTTAAGTTTTTTAATCCAATCCCCTCTTCAAGAAAATTGCATAATTCTGAGGGTTTTAGATTTTTAATAGCATCGATTTTACCTTGACTAACGAAAGCGAAGTGATTATCTGGATTATAACTCAAATCATTAATTATCTTTTGAATCTCTAATGCTTGGGCTTTTCTAAAATCTTTATCATCTTTTTTCTTAATTAAGAAGTGAGGTGATTGACCTCTTATGACAATTCTTCTAATTTTTATTAAATCTTGACCTTTTTGGATATTAAGCTCAACCATAGCGTGGTTTTGTCCATGCCTTATAAAGTCAGACCATTTTTTATAACGTTCATCTCTCTCATTGCTACCCAATGCAAATTTAATTGCTTGAAAAATAGATGTTTTGCCAGACCAGTTAGGGCCAATCACAAGTATAAATTTTTTATTATCTAAATCAACCTCATCCCTTTTAAAACTTAGAAAATTCTCTAAAATTACTTTTCTAATAAAAACATCATTTTTCAGGGATTGAGTTGCCATAATTAAAACCTTAGATTAGTTATTTACCAAAAGCTCGCTTTATAAGATCTACGCGCTTTTTAGCTTTTTCCAAATTAATTTGTGCCATATTTGGGGAATCATTAAGAATAAAGGGATATTTAGCCAATAATTTTCGCTCATTATCTTCAAGAGCTTCTCTTTTATTTAATTTGTCAATAACTATTAACAATTCACTATAATTTTTTGATGCGGCATTTTCATATAATTGATTTGTCATGAATTCTGAAATAGATTCATCTCTAATTTGATTTATATATTGATCTTTCTTTTCAATAGAATCTTTTTGATTCTCGAGAACCGCCACGTCTCGCTTCATATTAAATTGTGTCTCTTGTTTGATACCAATCGAATTTTTAACTTCAGGGCTAATAAACGCCGTTGATAATACATATTCACCAGATTCTATGATATTAATTAAAGTATCCGTAATTTCATTACTAATATCGTTAAGATCTGCATTTAAAAAATGCTTAAAAATACCCATTTTTAATATTTGCTTTATATCATTTATTTCCCAATTTTCTGTATAATTTACAAGCGCGTTAATGTCAAAAACAATTCTGGAATTCTTTTCTGCAAAATCTTTGAGATATGTCTTACGTTCCACACTATTTAAGAATGGAACTTTAATAAAAAGATCAAATATATTAAATATTTTTTCTGAATTTTCGACTAATTCTTCATAATTGTAATTCAACCAGACAAGAATAGTATCATTATGGATAAAATCAAATTTTCTATTTTGAGTATTAAATAAATTTAAAAAATTATCCAGAAGGCTTTTATTTTGGAGAATTTCTTTCAACTTAGGTTTCTGATTTATTAAAATCAATTTCTTACTAATTTTTTCATCCGTTTTAGATTCATTATCTTGCTTTTTTTTAGCAGGATGCGCTGATTTCTCATTTCTTGCCGTACTAAAATAATCTACTACAACATTAAAATTATTAAAAAACTCCTCTGGGGCTTTTAATACTTCGGTATAATCTATTTCAAAATACTCTAAATAATAATTACTCGAAATTAATTTAAAAAAGTCAATTATATCTGTTCCAGGATTTAAATTTACCAGAAGCCCACCTTTTGGCTCTAAATAATTAAATAATTCTAAATCTTGAGAATTGGAAACTACAAGTTTTATATAATTAATTATTTCATTATATTTATCTCGATAAAAGATATTATTCTTATCAATGTGAATCTCTGAAGGTAAAAACCTTCGAAAAAATCTTAAGAATTCCTTATTGTTTTCCAATTCGGTCATTTATAATTTAACTTAAATTTTTTCTTTCTTGGATATTATTTTAATGGAAAAACGCCTATATAAAATGATTGCTTGCCCAATTATCACTTATATATTTTACGGTAAATATACTTCCGACAAAATATATCATAATTATAATGTATAAATCAATAGTTTACAGACTGTTATCCTATATCTATAATGTATAGAGGGTAATCATTTAATGATATTGAATGTATGAATCGTTTTTAATCATCAAACAGAATTAAATACCTTATTCAATATTTCTAAAAATGACTGTAATTGTTCCTTTTTTAATCCGTAATAAGTATAACTACCCTTTTTCCAACTCATTATCAAATTTGCTCTCTCTAGCTTCCTAAGATGATGAGAAATTGTAGATTGTGACTTATCAAGGATCGCTTCGAGTTCACAAACGCATCTATCTTTTTCTTTTAACGAATTGAGAATGATTAGACGTTCTATAGACGAAATCGCAGTTCCAAAGTTAGCCATATTTACGTAATTTTCATCAAACTTTAATTCTTGCCCTATAAATTGTAAATCCTCAAAATGTTTACTAGAACTGCATACACCATTACATGAGCATAACATATCCATTAGTTCAGCCTTACGTTTAGTATTCATGATTATCACAATATTTACAAAAATTTGAAAAATCTTTAATTCTCTATAATATATAACAAATCGATAAATATAAATTTAACGTCCAAATCGATAAGTATAAATCTGATTAATTCTATTAATATCTTGAACCTTAAAAATATATTTTAACCCATATTTTAAAGAAAATTGAATAATGACATCTCATTTATTTAAAAATTTAAAAGTTGGATTAGTGTCAGATGGAAAGTACGGTGAAAGAGCTTTTGAAAATATTAAGAAGAATTTTGAAGTAGTATGGATTCTGGTTCCTGAAATACCTTCTAATCTAATGCTGGATGATGATTTTAAACTTAATATCCCCGATTGCGATATATACATTTCTTACGTTCGACATCCTGATCTTATTTTAGAACTAGCAGAACTTCAGAAGCCGTTAATACTCGGTGTATTGCCCGGTGTAGGGCTATTAATTCAAGCGAGAAAAATAAATCCTCAAGTCATTCATGCTCCAACTATGTGTTCTCTAGAAAATGATACGGGAATACCAGAAGTAGATGAATTTACGACTTTTTACGGAAGACCTATATATGAGCCTAAAATTGATGAAGATGGTAAATTTAGAGAAATTATAGTAAAGCGATCTTCACTATGCGGTTCCTCTGAAGCTGGGGCAAAATTTCTTTTAGATAAGGATTTTAACACAGAAAATCTTCAAAATTTTGCCTTAAGTGTCTGCCATGAATGTCGCGCTCCACGGTTTGGTCACACATGCGATAAGGAAGTTGCTGGAATCAATCACCTAGTATCACTTCTAAATGCTATACCTCCTGAAGATTTATCTCAAATTAATGAGAATTTAAGGCAATTCATCGATAACATGAGAGATGAATATTCTAGAAGGATGAGTACTTCTAGACTACTATTAAATGAGGTTAATTAAAAATGAGTGAACTACAAGCTAAAAATGATATAAGAAATAAAGCAGGAACACCCCATGAATTAGGTCTCTTTGGTAAATTTTTACCACTATGGGTGGCATTATGCATTCTTGCCGGAATAGTACTTTCTCAAGTTGTTCCAGGAATTAGCGAAACCATTAATTCCTGGTCAATCGGCCAAATTTCTATTCCTATTGGGATATGTCTATTCTTGATGATGTATCCAGGAATGCTAAATCTCCAGGCATCTGAATTGAAAAAATTAGGGAAAAATCCAAAACCGATAATTTTAACCTTAATCTCTAATTGGATTGTAGCCCCTTTTGTTGGTTTAATGATGGCAAGGATCTTTTTAGCTGGTCATGAACAGTTAATAGTAGCAATTATTTTACTTTCTGCTTCACCATGTACTGCAATGGTCCTTGTATGGGGTTGGATGGCTAGAGGAAACCAAGAGCAAAATGTCACCAATACCAGTTTAAATACCATAACAATTATATTTCTTTATGTTCCTATCGTTGTTCTATTAACTGGCATCCAAAATATTCCAATTGATACAACTTTATTAATAATTTCATTGATATTCTTTATAGGACTCCCCTTAGCGTTAGGATTAATATCTAAAAGATTATTAACACAAAAAAAAGGGGAAGAATGGTTTGAAGGCACCTATCGTCCTATGGTAGGAAAAGTTTCAGTTGTAGCACTACTAATAACATTGATTATCCTTTTTTCATTAAATGGAGACGTTTTACTTAAAAATCCTGAACTTTTACTCTTAGTTAGCATACCTCTCCTGGTTGGATTTGCAATCGTTGTTAGCTATAATGTGATTATTACCAAGCTTTTTAAGCTTAAATACAAAGAGGCTGTTGTCACAGTAATTATCGGCTCTTCAAGTCATTTCGAAATTGCAATTGCTACTGCGATTGCCATATATGGGATTGGATCGATTGCCGCATTAGGAACTACAATGGGATTGTTCTGGGAAGTTCCTGTTATGCTTTCAATAGTTTATTTAGGAAGATATCTTCAAAAGCGAGGCTTTTGGAACCCCCCAGAATAAACTAAAAAGATTTGGAGGATTAAATATGGCCGTAACTTATATGCGAAAATTGGAGGAAGAGCCAGAAACTTATGATTCAAAATTTACAGCTCTTACTAAGGGTGTAAATCTTGATGTTCAAGAGTGGGTATTAGATTGTATTCAGGATTCCCAATCCATACTAGAGGTAGGCTGTGGCACTGGTACTCTTGCGAAGAAAATGGCAATAAAAGGAAATAATGTGGTTGCAATTGATAAGAACTTCCAAATGATTAATTATGCCATGCAAAATTATCCATCTGAGGCAAATGTCAATCTTTTATATCAAATAGGATCACTTAAGGATTTTCCGATTGAAAAGAGCTCAAAGGATATAGTCGTAAGTACTTTTATGTTATCTGAACTTAGACCTCTTGAGCAACAAATATTTTTACGAAATGCCTGGAACTCACTGAAACCAGATGGGCGATTAATATTAGCCGCAGAAACTATTCCTTCGGGCTTTTGGAAGCTAATTTTTAAATTAAAGCGGTGGTGGTTTAAAAAGAAATTACACAGACTCCGATTAAAAAGTACCTTTCTCGTAAAATGGTTCATTAATTATATCGAACCAATCGGCTTTAAAATTAATGCCCAAAAATCTTGGAAACATGGTTCCATACAAGCCATAGAATTAGTAAAGGATGGTGATACTCCAGGATATTATCGCCCCAACCTTAAAAGATTTAAAGGGATTCGCTCTCAATTAAGGATTTATCGGTGTTTGTTCACGGGTCAGATTGACCGTGTTCCGGTAGAACCAGGAATCTATCAATCAGGACATCCTGATGAATATTCACCGATAATAGTTACAGCGAATTATGAATATACATATATAAAAGTAATGCGTAGTCTAAAAGGAATTGATGCATGGGTTTTATGTGTTGATTCTAATGGCATTAATGTATGGTGTGCTGCTCGTGGAAACGATTTTGGTAATAAACAATTACTTGAAGCTGTTGAGGCAACTGGAATTCACAATCTTACACGCAAGAAGATCTTAATACTCCCCCAACTCTCTGCCGGTGGTGTTGCTATACCACAATTGCCGAAAAATTCTGAAGAATTTCCATTTAAAATTGTCTATGGTCCAATATGGTCTAAGGATATTACGAAGTATATTAAAGAAAGACCGAAACAAAAACCAGATAATATGAAACTTGCCAAATTCTCGATATCCCATCGAATCCGGGCAGGAATAACGCATACAACATTTCTTTTGCGAAAAATTTTTCTTTTGCCTTTAATAGGAATAGTATTTTTACTGCTAGCATTGAATTGGTCAAATAAGCTATGGTGGATAGGTGAAATATTCATTTGGATTATTTTAACAAATATGCTTATTGCTCTTTTATTACCTATTTCAAACTTCACGAGAAGATTTATTATTAAAGGATTATTCTTTGGAACTTTAAACGTAATAATTTTTGGAGGGATTTCTTGGATATTATATCAATCATTTCTCTTTATTCTCTGGAACTTGAGCTTTTATTTTTGGATCGCCTTTTTTTCAACGATGTCTTTTAGCGGATATACAATGTCAACAAGTCCTAGAGAGATTCAGGCAGAATACCTCTTATTTTCGCGAATTAATAAAATTTTACTAATTATAAGCTTAATTTTTTTAGCTTTTGGAATAATATTTTATATAATTTAAAATAAAGAATTAAAAAAAATAAAACAATAAAAAAGATAAATATGACAGAATTAAAAGCAAATGAGAGTTCATGTTGCACTCCTCAAACAATTGAACTACCTCGTATTTTTATTAGTGATTCTGCATGCATTGGATGTGGATTATGTGGTGAAGTATGCCCTTTCGGGCTACCTCAACAAATTAATTCTGGTAAATATGAAATTAAGCATCCAGAACTTTGCACTGAATGTAGTGCTTGTTTTAGAAATTGCCCTACTCAAGCTATTATTATGCAGGAACAAAAGGGATGTGGTTGTTTGTGGGATGCTCGTCAAAGAGCAAAAAAT
Source organism: Promethearchaeota archaeon (assembly GCA_048941265.1). Taxonomy (GTDB): domain Archaea; phylum Asgardarchaeota; class Lokiarchaeia; order Sigyniarchaeales; family SOKP01; genus LW40-45. Next base: position 3,352 of record JBHLNT010000019.1, on the reverse strand, counting down.
TCACAACAAAACTCATGCTGTGGTTAAATTGGAATTTAATATTGGAATAAGTTAATTAAATCTAAATCAAAATTGGAAGTGAAATTATATGGAAGAAAAAGAAGTAAATAAAATTGAAAGCCCCTGTTGTACACCTAACTCATCCTGCTGTGCAAGTGATGACATTGATATCAAAAATGATTCAATTAATGAGGTAATTAAAAAACCTTTAGATCCAAATAAATTAAATGTCGATATATATGTGCCTCTCGACGCATGCGCCTGTGAGTGGTCGCAATTTATGAATCTTATTTTTAGTGCACTTACACCTTATATAAAGTATATTAAACATGAAACAAAAAACTTAAATTCTGAAGAGGCTCGTCAGCTTGGTTTAAGGAGCAAATGTGTTTTAGTTGATGGAGAGAAAAAATATACCACTTCTTATGCATTAAAGAAGGATTTACCTCAACTCCTAAAGGATAAAGGTCTTAAATAATCATCTGTTTAAAATCTATTTTATTTAAAATACAAGGGTGGTGAAAAAATAAAGAGAATAAAATTGACCATAATCGCACCGGAAAAACCGCTTACAAATGGTATCGATTTTGAAGTTAAAATTAATGAAGAGGGCACTATTGTTGACGCATTAAGTGAGATAGATAAAAAGATATATGAAAATCCAGAAAAGTCTATTTTTCCTTTATATAAGGGATTGATTCATAGTTATCTTCAATTAATTTGGAATCCAGAAAAAAATAAGATTTATGAAGATTGCGCGGTTAATGCGTATGGTCCAAATAGAGAGTTTATGCCTATAATGGAAAATGCTGATGTAAAGTTATATCCCGATAGTAATATCACTTTATCCGTTCATGCTGATTGATGAGCTGATGTTATGCGAGAAAGATTAGATTTTGGTACATTTAAACGGATTGTTATGAAAAAATACGGAAAAGACCATGAAACTTTTGCTCATTACTTTAAATTTAAAATAAAATAATTTGAATGACATCTTTCAATAAATGCTTGTGAAAGGTTGACAATAGGATTGCGTCCTGAAATTCTTTATAATTAAAACTTATAAATAATTTGGTAAATATTCAAAATTTTAATATACCAAAGGTGATTATTAAAATTAAAAAGATTACACTCAAAATAAGCTTGACGTTAAGCGGATTATCAAAAGGCAAAGATTTCGTTGTTTTTGTTAAAGATAATGCGACATTTGTTGAAGCTTTAGCGATGGTTGACAAATTTGTATTTGAAAATCCCAAAGAATCAATTTTCCCGATATTCGATGGTTATATTCACAATTATCTGCAACTATTTTGGGATCCTGAAGAAAACAAAATATATGACGATGTAGGACTGATGCCCTATGGTCTGGACGATGAAGGGAATTTAAGAAAGTTTATGCCGCTCCGAGATAATATAGGTTTCAATTTATATGCTGATAGTGTAATTGATTTACAACCCGATTCAGGATGTTGATGAGAGAAAGTGAAAAACAGATTAGATATTGGAAAATTTAAAACTATTCTACTTAAAAAATACGGAAAGGATGACGAATATTTTGCTCATTATTTTTTAAAATAAAATTTGGATGACGTCTTTCAAAAAATCTTAGTGAAAGATTGACATTAGGACCGCCTCCTAATCTTATATATTAAAATACTAAATTTTTAATAATAAATCTGATGTATAGTGTTTATAGATTCATAAACCATTATAAGAGATTAACATGATTGATTTCAAGTCAGAAAGTAATGTTACATGTCCTCATTGCGGATATATAAATACCCTTAAAATACCTAAAGAACAATGACTAATGTGGACTACTTGTCAAGGATGCAATAAACCGATATGGGGTCATGAAAATCCCCATGGGTGAGATTGAATCTTTTGTACTTATGGTGACGTGCCGTGACTACATATACAAGAAAAAATTGCGAATGAATAATTTGAATGATTTCTTTCAATAAAAGATAGTGAAAGAATGACAATAGGACTGCCTCCTAAATATTTTTTAGAACATAAAATTAAGTTTTATCTTCTCCTAAAAACATATTCTCTACCCATTTAGGCATTATAAAACCCATGTAATAGAATACCGCATAAAACATAACTAAAAATCTAGCTAATATTAGCATAGGAATAATTGGCATTAGAATTTCTAAGATAACTGAAGATGCGAAAATGCAGACACTAATTATTATTAATTTACCTCTTAAATGAATTTTTGGATCATCTGATTTCCAAGAATAGACACCTAATAGAGTAAGTGTAATTACGACCTGTATCAAGGCAATAGAAAGGTAAAGTTGGTTAAATGGAGCATAATCAACAATAACATTATTTTCTGTAAGAGTTCCTAAAAGAGTCGTATCAGTAAAGATAAATATTAAATATATAATATTAAGACTCGTCCAAAAAATAATCATGATAATTTTTATCCATGTTCTTTTTTTTGGGTATACCTCAAATACATCTAACATTGCTAATATCCATAAAACTGAAAATAATGGTATAAACGCTCCGTGAAACAAAAAAAATATTTCCATAGGCGGAATTATGTCAAAGAAAACCTCACTTATGAAAAAAATTGCCGCACCCGACCAAGGAACCGCTGTACCCATAATACTTAAACCCGTGTAAAGATATACTCTTTTCTTATTTTTAAAATATATTAATCCTATTTTTATGCCAATTGCTGACAAAAAAAATATATAGACTAGTGTTACGATTCCTAATACCATCAGGTCTAAACTTAAAAGCATTTATTCAACCTCAAAATCTTTAGTAAAATATTAATCTTATTTCATTTATTTAAATATTTTGCCAAATAGGATTGTTTCAAATAAAATTTAATGATTAATTTAAAAAACTTCATTATATTTAATATCGTGAATAATTATGGATATTTTCTCACACTTTTTAATTGCAATTATACTAAGTGTTTACTTCATGAGTTCTTTCAGTAATGAATTTGTAATCTTTGCAGGGCTAATGGCAGTGTTAGCTGATTTTGATGTTTTTCTACACTCATTCAAAATAGTGAGAAAATCTAAATTATTGGCACATAAGGGAATTTCTCACTCTTACTTTGCAGCTCTAATTATTTCTGCCCCTGCAGCAGGTATTTTTTCTTTAATAACAGGAAATTCTTTTCTACTAGCATGGATGATTGGTTTTATTTTTTATAGCTTACATGTTACACTCGATGCTTTAGCGGCGTCTAAAATCCCTCTATTTTATCCCATTTCACAAAAAAGGTTTCGATTTTTTATCGATAGAGCAATAAATCCCATATTAGCAATAATTTCAGGTATAATTCTTCTGTTTTATTTGATTATATACTTTGTAAGTCCCG
>JBHLNT010000359.1:0-2617 GCA_048941265.1 Promethearchaeota archaeon | reverse complement strand
AAAATTCCATTAGAAGTACCATTATTGATGAAATGGCAAAAATATCTAGATATAAAAGATTATTTTGAAAAATTAATTGGTAATTCGATATATAATCTGCTCCCCAATGTTGTAGAAAATACATTTGGAATTAAATTAAAATAATAAATAGTATACTTTATTTAGAATAAAGGGTGTATTCTTGTCTAAGTTAAAAAGAAGGTACTTTGATGGGATACTTTCTATATCGCCAAAAAGTTCGTAGCATTGCCATATAATTCCTAATTGGAATCTGAGGTACAATTGAATTTCCAGAGCTCATAAAATACCCTCCACTAGGTGCGCATTCTTTTAATAAATTCTTTACATAAATAGAAATTTCACGTGGCTTATTATGGATTAACATAGCTACTGGGACATTTCCCATGATACATACTTTATCTCCATATTGTCTCTTAATTTCGATAATATCAATATGAGCTGAAGCCTGCCAAGGATGTATCGCGTCAAAACATTCAATTAATCCATCCAATAAAGGTCTTATATCACCATCTGAATGAAATATTAATTTTATTCCTCTCTTATGTGCTATATTGGATAATCTTTTATATGAGGGCAAAAACATTTCATTAAAAATTCGAGGGGATACAAAAGGTCCAGTATTAAAAGCTAAATCGTCACCGATAAAAAATGCGATCCTCTCAAATATATCGATGTTTTGTTTCATAATATTAATAAAAAGGTTTTCGCGATCTTTGATGACTCTTTTCATAAATTCTTTTTCTTTAGTAATTAATCTAGAAAAGGTTTCGATCCCGAAGCCTTCTAAAATAGATTGAAATAAACCGCTAAAAATTCCAGGAATGATATAAATCTGTTCCTCAGGCACATTTTGAATAACTTTTCCGAACAAAGGCGTAATAAGTGGTTCTTCGGTATTAATTTTAGAAAATTGCTCTTCATAATTTTCTTTGTTAAAATTTCCTCCTATATAATAAATATCAAGATAATCTTTATGTAGCTTTAATTGAAAAATTTGACCAAAGGGAGATATTGCCTTATCTGGAGCTATAAATTGAAAATTACTATAAGGACCAATATTATAGGTACTCATATCAACTTTTAACTTGATATACAGTTTAAAATAATCCTGAGCACCATTAAGAAGAGGTTTTATTACAATAGGATCATATCCATAATTTTTTAAAGTTTTTTTCTTAAAATCAGGTATTTTTATTAGGTTCGAGTTTAATTTTAACTCAGAACCTTTAATCGGTTTAAAATCTAATAATTTTACAAGTTTAGGTTGCTCAATTAGATGTTCCCAGTAAGGAACTTTATCTGGTTCCTCATGATCAAGGGCTTTTAAAATACGCTCACGACAGTTCATTAATAATTGGTATTTTTATTAAAATTAAAAGTTATATATCTTTATTAATTCATAATTTTTGCATGAAACAATCATTAGTAAATAGCGTTATATTTTACTTTTCTCAAGTTGTTACAGGAAATACTAAAAGAATTACCGAAAAAATTGCTGAGGGGCTTCGATTAGGAGGAAACTGCGATTTAGTTCGTTTAACCAAATACCAAAGTGATATAGAGTTAATTAAAGGTTTTCCGTTTAAGCATTATAATTTAATAGGAATAGGTGTTCCTGTTTATTATTTTCATCCTCCTTATCATATTTTATTTGAGTTAGAACATTTTCCATCATTATATAATAAAAAAGGATTTCTTTTTTGTACTAGTGGCGGAAATCCAGGAAGTACACTTTATCAAATGAAGAAAGTGTTAGATAAAACAGGCTTAAAAATAATTGATGGGAGTGATAAATGGATCGGATGGGATGTCCATCAATTGTATAGCGAACAAAACAACTCAAATGGGATATATGGGTGGTTACCTTCTTCTTATGGACATCCGAATGAGCAAGAGTTTAACCAAGCAAAAGAATTTGGTAAATTACTGATTAAAAAAACATTGGACCCAAAAACACCTGAAAAAACAGATTTCTGGTCTTGGGAGAATAAATCGGCAAAAATGTGGTCTTGGAAAGGAATTCAAAAATGGTTTCCTGATTTTGAAATAATAGAAAAGAGATGCACTAAATGTGCTCTATGTGCCCAAATTTGTCCATGGGATGCAATCATACTTAATCCTTATCCTCAGTGGGTTAGAGATTGCGATAGATGCTATATTTGCCATCTTAAATGTCCAGAAAATGCTATTAAATGTGATTTTTCAGATCAAATAGAATATTTAGAAAGTTTAATGAATAAAAGAAAAGAAAGAAATTCGTAATAAAGGCTTCTCATAAGCTTGAAATGTATTAATTCATTTATCAAAATGAAAAGATTAAATTATGATATAATATGACAATCGAAATAGATGATAGTGGGACTGGTGACCTTATAGGAGACGCTTTTATTGGCTTTCTAAGAAAAGAAACTGGAGAATTAATTATTAAAAACCTTCCTTTAGAGTTATTTAAAAATGAAAATTGGAAAACTAAAAAACCCTTTGAAGTAGTTGTTGATCTAGTCAAGGATGGCTTAAAAGAGCTAAATTTTGATCAATCTAAGGAAAAAATCCTTTTATGCCGTGGAAATATTTTTGACCGAGTAAGAATATATTT